>JAFAZB010000444.1 GCA_019240015.1 Solirubrobacterales bacterium | reverse complement strand
CAGCGGATAGTGGCCGTCGCTGCCCGCGGGCGCTGGGGGAAGGATCACGTACAGAGCCAGCGGCTGGCCGTCGAAGCTCTTCAGCCGGGTGTCGGCGGTCGGCGAGCCGCCGTCGATCCCCTGGCATACCCGGACCCCACCCGACTGGGTCGCGCACGCGATCGGGTTGCCGCTCATCGTCTGTCCGGCAAGCACGCTCGTGATCGCCGCGGACGCCGAACCAGGAGCCGCGAGCACGCACAGCGCCGTGCACGAGAGCGCCAGCGCCGCGGCGCGTGCAGCGGACCTACTCCTCATGCGGCGGACGATACCCCGAAAGGAGGAGCGCCGCGTCGGCTGCGGCGCTCCTAGCCGATCAGCAGGCGCCGCCCGAACACGCGCTGGAAGACCTCTCCGTCGCCATAGCGCTCGACGCTCCAGCGCTGGAGCGTGAGGTCGCCGTCGGCCTCGAGGTGCAGATCGAAGCCCTTGCCGTTGGCCCGCAGGCGGGCCGCGGTCACGGCCTGGTCGCGTCCGCGCTCGAGGTGCTCGGCGAGCCGCAGGACCACCGAGCAGCGCTCGAGCAGCTCCTCATCGCCCGGGGAGGACAGCGTCGAGAGCTCGCCGAGCTTCGGCGCACCCTTGCGGTGGTAGCGGCTGATCTGTGCGATCAACGCCCGCTCGCGGGGATCGAAGCCGGGTAGCTCGGCGCTGACGATCAGGTAGTGGGAATGCTTGTGGTGATCGTCGTAGGCGATCGTCATGCCGACGTCGTGCAGCATCGAAGCCGCCCACAGCAGCTCCCGCTCGCCGGGCTTGGGCTCGAACAGGCCGCCGGCAACGAGCGAGTCGAACATCTGAAGCGAGAGCAGTGCGACGTGCTCTACGTGTGCGAGGTCCGACTCGTACTGGATCGCAAGGTTTCGAACCGCCGCCTCGCGCACGTTCTCGAACAGCGGCTCGCCTCCGGCGAGCAGCGTCCGGGCGAAGAACACGCCCTCCCGTAGCCCCGCCTCGGTGGCCTCGATCCCGGCGAAGCCGCCGAGCTCGACCACGACTTCGAGCGCCACCGTCGCGGCGAGGATGATGTCGGCGCGACCCGGTTTGATGCCCGGCAGCTCACCCCGCTCCGGGGCGGGCAGCGAGGCGAGTTGCCGGACGAGCTCAGCGAGCGCGGCAGGGGTGATCACGAATCCCTGTACCCCGAGGTCGATCTGGCCGGCCGCGCTCTGGGCAGCCGCCGCCAGGTTCCGGACGGCGCCTCCGAGGCCGACCAGCCGCCCGGGGGCACCGCGCAGCCACCCAAGATCGGCGAGCGAGCCGCGGACGTGGTCTCGCACACGAGCCAGCTCCTTCTTCTTTGCCGGCCCCGAGCCGGGCAGAAACTCTTCGGTCAGCCGGACCGCCCCGAGCGGGAACGAGGCCATCTCCCGGGAGCGTCGGTCCCGGACCTGGATCAGCTGCATGCTGCCGCCCCCGATGTCGAGCACCACGCCATCGCTGATCGTCGAGGTGTTGACCGCCGCCACGTAGCCGTAGCGCGCCTCCTCCTCTGCCGACAGGACGTCGATCGTCAGCCCGGTGGCCTGGCGCGCCTCGGTCAGGAGCTGCTCGCGGTTGGTGGCATCGCGGATCGCGCTGGTGGCGACGGCGTGCACGTCCTCGCTGGCGATTGCGTTCGCGCGGCAGAACCTGGCGAACACCCCCAACGTCTCGAGCCCGCGGGCGATCGCCTCGTCGCTGAGGCGACCGGAAGCGCCGAGCCCGGCCCCGATCCGGACCGTCTCGTACAGCTCGTCGGTCCGCTTCCACCAACTTCCCGGCGCGTAGGTGAACACCACCAGCCGCCAGGAGTTCGAGCCCAGGTCGATCACGGCGACCTGACGATTACCTTCGGTCCTCCCGGCCGCACGGGTCGATCGAAAACTCACCGCCGCATCATGCGTGCTGCGCCGGACGCTCAGCGCCGGGCGAGACCAGGGCGGGCGGCGAGCTCGTCGTCCAGCACGCCGGCGCCATCGGCCGGCTCGGGCGCCCAGCCGCTGGGGCCGAGCAGGTAACGGCCGATCGCCCCCGCGAGCAGCAGCGTCATGATCACCGCGCTCGACGCGCACCACTCACAGACGGCGTGAATCGAGAACAGCTCGCGGTAGGTCAGATAGGCGCTGAAGCCGAAGCCCGTCACGGTCAGGCCGAGGGTCGCGAGCCGGGTGGCTTCGCGGTCGGGCGCCGCCAAGCTGGCGAGGATCGCCACGTAGCCGATCAGGCCGATCAGCGCCACCGGGATTCCCGCCAAGCGCGACCACTGTGAGGTCTGCACCTGAATGCACGAGGTGCCGGCGGTGCAGATCGGGTTGATCCCCGCGTAGTGCACGTAGGTCAGGTAGCTGGCGACACCCAGGCCCACGACGCTCAGCGCGATCATCGCCCGGCGCAATGTGACGGGACCTCGCCGGGCGCTCACGCCACTCGGCTGATCAGCTGCTCGAGCCCGGCATAGGTGGGCACCCCCGAGGGGGAGGCGATGGCTCCCTTCGGGCCCTGGAAGATCAGCGTCGGCGTGCCTTTCACTCCGACCGAGATGCCCGACTGCTCGTCGGAGACGACCTGATTGACGAGCGAGGGGTTGGTGCGGACGCTCTGCCACTGGGCGACGTTCAAGCCGGGGACCTGGCGCGCCAGCGCGCTCAGGTAGCTGTCGTTGACGTAGCCGCTGTCCTCCTGTCCCTGCTCGTGGTAGAAGAGCTCGGTGAAGTCCCAGAAGTGCTGCTGCTGACCGGCTGCCAGCGCGGCGGACTGCTGGGCTTCGAACGTCGACAGGTCGGGCGTCGCGGTCTTGAACGCGCGGTAGACGACCTGCACCTTGCCGCTGCGCACGTCGTTGGCGACCAGCTGCGGGAAGGACAGCAGCGTGAACTCCTGGCAGATCGGGCACTCCAGGTCGCCGTAGTAGGTCATCGTCACGGGCGCTTTGGGATTCCCCAGCCGAGACCCCGACTGAGGGATCCCAGACAGGAGGCTCTCCACCGAGGCGGTCGTCTGGGCCAACCGCGTGCCCGTCTGAAGCCCGTTCGAGCTGCCGCCGCTCGACACCGCGATCAGCACCGCGACGACCGCGACCGCCCCGAGCACCACGCCGCCCAGCATCCGAAGGCGGCGCTGGCGGCGCTCGCGCTCGACGCGGGCCCGCTCCTCGGCCAGCCGCCGAGCGCGGGCCTCTTCCTTTTGCTTAGTACGGGAAGCCATCGAAGAACCGTGTGAGCGAAGCCGATCCGGGGCGAAAGCGCATCCTGCTCACGCGAGGACGCCCTTGACCAGCAGAATAGCGACCACGACCGCGGCGATTCCCGCGCACAGCGCGACGAGCGAGGCGAGCAGGCGGACCCTCACGCCGATGCTCGTCGGACCCGAGCGGGTGTTCCGTTCCTGCGACACGGGGCGCCTCATCCGTTTGCCTGGTCGAGGATCAGCGCATTGAACGACGGACCGCTCTTGGGCGTGATCTGGAAGGCCAACGCCCACTTGCCGACCATCAGGAGCGCGGGCGCCGCGCGCGAGTAAACCCCTGGGCGGCTCTCGGTCAGCTGGTACTCCTGCTCTGGCATCTGCATTTCCGTGTGATTGAAGGTCAGCGTGACGTCGGCGCCGCGAACGGGCTGCCCGTTCTTGGTGATCCGCAGCGCAAACGAGTCCGGCGCGGCCGCCTTGTTGGGTGAGACCAGGACCTGTAGCTGATAGCCGGAGCGACGGACCGTCTCCGCCACGCGACCCGGGCCCACCTGGGCGAGGGCTGAGTTCTGAAGCGCGAACGCGGGCGGGGGCGGGGCCAGGCTCGAGAGCAAGGCGGCCGCGAACACCGCCCCGGCCACGATCACCGACTCGGCG
>JAFAZB010000324.1 GCA_019240015.1 Solirubrobacterales bacterium | reverse complement strand
AGCGACGGACGCGCGAAGGCGTAATACGGCTGGTCATGGACGGGTTGAAGGCCTAGTCATGGAGGGGTTGAAGGCCTAGCTGTAAGTCCCGAGGAGGTTGGTCACCCTGGTGATGGGCGGGTGGTGGCCGAGAGCTGAGTGTTTGCGGAGATGGTTGTAATGCCACAGCCAGCCGTCAAGGGCGGCGGTGCGTTCCGTGCTCGAGGTGTAGATCGCGCCGTAGGCCCAGCCGCCGAGGAGGGTGCGGATGAACCGTTCGGCTTTGCCGTTGGTCTGGGGTCGGTAGGGGCGTGTGCGGAGGTGTCGGACCCCGAGTAGCCGGCACGCGATCGCGTGAACGGTCGAGATGTATGGGGAGCCGTTGTCAGTCAGGACGCGCTCGACCGTGATCCCGTGACGGGCGTAGAACGCTGTTGCTCTTCTCAGGAAAGCGACAGCCGTTGTGGCCTTCTCGTCGGCGAGAACCTCGACGTAGGCCAGGCGGGTTGCGTCGTCGACAGCGACGTGCACAGCGTCCCAGCCGGTGATCCGCCGGTCCACTCCGGAACGATCGCGGCGTCGAGGGCCGCTGTTGTTGCGCTGCGGGCCTGTGATCCGCTTCCCGGCGCCGCCCTGGATCCGGCCGAGCTTCTTGACATCGATATGGATCAGCGGCCCGGGGCGGCCGCGTTCGTAGCGTTCGGCGGGCTCCAGGCCGAGCCGGCCGAGCTTGCCCATCCCGATCCGTTTCAGGATCCCGGAGATCGTCGAGACCGGCATGCGGAGCAGATCGGCGAGCTCAGGGGCGGTGAACCGCAACCTACGCAATGACGCCAGCAGTTGCACGAGCTGCTCATCGGTGCGGTTGTGCACCCGTGCCGGAGCGCTGGATCGGTCCAACAGCCCGGTGTCTCCGTCGGCCCGGTAGCGGGCCAACCACTTCGAACAGGTCCGCTCGCTCACGCCGGCCGCCTCGGCGGCCGACGCGATCGACCAGCCCTGCTCGAGAACCATCCTCACAAGCCGGCGCCTGCCGTTCAGGCTGAGGGCCGCGTTACCGTGCAGCTTCATCCGGCTTCTCCTTGGGTCTGGGGCTTCGCAACCACCAGCCTCCAAGGAGGACCGGATGAACAACCTGCTCAGGAACTACAGCTAGCGGCTGGTGACGATCGCCATCGCGATCGCCAGCGCCATCAGCAGCAGGCTGACGAGCATCACGCCGCGCCCGCCGCGCTCGCTATAGGGAAAGCCGGGCCTCGTCAACCCGATCCCGGCCAGCACCACCGCCCAGACCGCGAGCAGCGCTCCCGCGATGTAGAACGGGACCTTCGACGGCTCCGCGACGGCGAGCAGGCTGCTGAGCACGCGGCGAGCCTACCTGATGGGGCCGCGCGCGCCCTCACTCCGAGCCGCCGCGGGCACCTTGATAGCGGCTCTCGGTCGCCGCCCGCTGCCCTTGATAGTGGCTGCCGAGCTCCGGGCTGCCGTATGGCCGCAGCGCGGGCTTGTCCAGCGACATGAACGACAGCTGCGCGATCAGCAGGCCCGGATAGAGCTTGATCGGCACCCGGGTGAGGTTGTTCAGCTCGAGCGTCAGGGTCCCTTTCCAGCCCGGGTCGCAGAACCCGGCGGTGGCGTGGACGATCAGCCCCAGCCGCCCCAGGCCCGACTTGCCCTCGATCCGCGCCACGACGTCGTCGGGCAGCTCCACCCACTCGAGCGTCCTGCCCAGGCAGAACTCGCCCGGATGGATCACGAACGACTCCTCGGCGGGGATCATGACCTCCTCGGTCAGGTTCTCGGGCGGGCGGCGCAGGTCGATCACTGAGGCGCGATGGTTGTGAAACACCCGGAAGGAGTCGCCGAGCCGCAGGTCGACGCTCGCTGGCTGCACCAGCTCGGGGTCCCAGGGGTCGATCCGGATCCGCCCCTCTTCGACTAGCTGCAGGATCGTGCCGTCGGAGAGCACCGAGGCGGGGGCGGGCGGCGCAGCGGTGCTCCGGCTGGCGCTCATATGACAAGTCTGCCAGCGGCGATCAGCTAGTGATCGAGCGTCCGTGCCTTGGCGCGGACGGTGCGCACCCGCGCGGGGGGCAGCGGCGCAGGATCGCCGTGCGGGCCACGCCGGGGATGGCGCGGAAACGGCTTGCGTGGGTGCGGCCGCGCCCGTTTGACGCCGCCGTCGTCGTCAGCGGAGTGCGAGGGCTCCGGCTCCTGCTTGATCGCCCACCAGACGATGTAGATCAGCGCCGCGATCGGCACCTTCAGCGCCAGCATCAGCCACAGAAATCCCCACGTCACGCCAGCGCGATCCTACCAAAGCGCCTCACCCCCGCAGCGCGATCGGTTTCTCCACGAAGCTGGTGATCCGCTGTAGCTCAGAGACGCGCTCCGAGATCTCCTCGCTGGTCAGCCGCGCGACCCGCTCGACGCCGAATTCCTCCACGTTGAAAGACGCCAGCGCGGTACCGTAAGCCATCGCCCGGCACAGCAGGTCGTGCTCGAGCTCGGCGTCGGGATGGGCCGCCACGTAGCCCATGAACCCGCCCGCGAAGCAGTCCCCGGCCCCCGTCGGGTCGACGACCCGCTCGAGCGGGAACGCCGGCAGTCCGAAGAAGCCCTCCTCGGTGAACATCGCCGCGCCGTACTCACCCTGCTTGGCGATGATCACGCGCGGACCCCACTCGCGCACCTGGCGGGCCGCCCGGACGAAGCTGGGCTCGCGAGTGAGCTGGCGCAGCTCGGCGTCGTTGAGCATCAGGCAGTCGACGCCGGCGATCGTCTCGAGCAGCGCCTCGCGCGCCGTCTCGATCCACAGGTTCATCGAGTCGAGCGCGACGAACCGCGCTCCGGAGCACTGCTCGCGCACCTCGCGCTGGAGCTGGGGCTGGATGTTGGCCAGAAACAGCACGTCGGCGCCGCGCGAGGCCTCCGAGAGCTTGGGGCGGAACTCGGCGAACACGTTCAGCTGCGTGTCGAGCGTCTGACGCTCGTTGAAGTCCCAGCCGTACTCGCCGCGCCAGAAGAAGGTCTGGCCGCCGGCGACGCGCTCGATGTCGGCGGTGTCGACCCCGCGCGCGTTCAGCACCGCGTACTCCTGCGCCCCGAAGTCATCGCCCACCGGGCCGACCACGTGGACGGTGTCGAAGAACGACGCCGCCAGCGAGAAGTGGACGGCCGAGCCGCCCAGCATCCGCTCCCGGGTGCCGAGCGGAGTCGTGACCGCGTCGAACGCGATCGAGCCTACGACCGTCACGGACATGAGGCCGGGAAGGGTACCGAGGGCCGCGCTCAGGCCACGGCGACCGCGGGCCCGCCAGCGGGGGCCGCCTCGCGGCGCCCGCCCCGCTCGAGCCCCACGCGTGCCGCGAGCGCGCACCCCACGCCCAGGAGCGCCCACGTGACCGGGTCCTCGAGGAAGTCCGCGTACAGCATCGTGTGGAACACCAGCGCCAGGAACGCGGTTCCGACCGCGGCCCGGGTCGCATCGCCGCGAGCGCCGCGCAACAGCGTGGTCAGCGCGGCCAGCACCAGCGCGAGGTAGGCCAGCTCCCCGATCAGGCCCTGCTCGGCCGCGACCGTGATCGGGATCGTGTGCGAGGCCGCGAGCGTCGAGCTGCGCGGGTGATGAGCTCGGTACTCGCTCACGAACGAGCCCGATCCGTACCCCCACAGGGGACGGTCGCCGAACAGGTCGAGTCCCCCGCTGACCAGCCCGGCGCGCCCGCTGGAGGCGCCGTTGAAACCCTGGTTGAGCCCGAAGGTCTTCGGCGAGATCACGATCGCCGCCGCCCCCAGCGCGACCACGGCGCCGGCGATCGCGAGCGCCCGGCCCGGTCTCCAGCGCAGCGCGGCGAGCACCGCGAGCCCGAGCAGCAGCGCGCCCAGGCTGGAGCGCGACAGGGTCAGCACGAGTCCACCCCACAGCACGCACAGCACGGCGCTGGCCCCGGCCTGCTCGCGTTGCCGGCGCGCGTAGAGCAGCACGGTGGCCAGCAGGATCATCACCAGCGCGAGGAAGCGTCCGAAGATGTCCGGGTCGAAGAACACCGAGTTGACCGTGAAGTAGGCGTGCAGGTCGTTGGCGACGACCAGCTTGGGGTTGAGGATGATCGTCTTGGTCGCGTACTCCACGAACCCGATCGCCGAGAACAGGACTCCGAGCGCGATCAACAGCCGCAGGCACGACTGGAGCGCCCTCGGCGTCCACTCCAGGCGACGGAGCGCTACGAACAACAGCGCGAACGGCACGTAGAAGAACACCATCTGCTGGAGCGCCTTCTCGAAGTCCGACGAGTACACCGACTGGAGTCCGTAGAGCACCACGTAGAGCGCGATCAGGCGCTCTACCCAGCCGGCCTCGTGCGTCGGCTCGGGAGACTCGGGGTCGCTGCTCAGCAGCGCCGGGACGATGAACGCGAGTGACCCGGCCGCGACCACCAGGTACAGAGGGACGAGCAGGTTCGAAGTGGTGCCGCCCGCCTGGATCGGGACCCGGAACGGAAGCGCCAGCACGGCCAGGAACCCCATCAGCGGCGCTCGGCGCCGGATCACGAGCGCCAGCCCGCCCGTTGCGCCGAGCACCACCAGCGCCGCGAGCACCGCCAGCAGCGGATGGCGGTGGGCGATCCGCAGCTGGGGCGAGTTCCAGATATCGGCCAGCAGCAGCACCGGCGCGAGTACCAGTGCCGCCAGCATCGCCAGCGCGCGGGTCCGCGACCGGGAGACGAGCAGCACGACGGCCGCCAGCACCGCCACCACCACCACGCCGGCCTTGGGCAGCGGCCCGGCGATGGCTCCGAGGGCGATCACGCGCTGGATCATCCTCTACCCTCAGGCCCGATGTCCCGTGCGAAGCTCCTCGCGGCGTCGGGGATCGTGACGGTCGCGCTGTGCGCCTGCGGTACTGCTGCCAAGCCGCTGGCGGGATCGCTGCGCGCATCCGACGCGCTCAAGAACAACGTCGACGATCCCCGCAGCCAGCAGCTCCCGTGCCTCCGGCAGGCTCATCTTCCGGTGCTCGAGGTGGGCCCGAACGAGCTGCAGATCGGCCCGCTGCCGGCCGGCCCGACGATCTACTACGACCCGTCGATGTTCTCCGCGCTGCACGACCAGATCATTGGCAAGTCCGCCGGGGCGGAGGTGATCGGAAGCGCGTTGCTCTACCCCCACCAGGCCCCCGAGAGCGAGCTGGGCGCGATCGAGGGATGCTTGACGATCGGAGTGCAGGGCTAGTCCGGCGCTCCAAGCACGTGCCCCGACGACTGCTCGCCAACCTGATGTCCGCCCCGGCCACCGAGCTGGCCGCGTCCCCGCCTGCTCAGGCCCGGGTCCCGGCACCGGCCTCCTCGATGCGCAGGCGGCCCACTGACGGGCGGCTGTATGCGGCGCTGGGCGGGGCGGCGCTGCTCATCGCCGCGCTCTCGCTGCTGATCCCCTCCACTCCGAGCTACGACCCCTGGGCGTGGCTGGTATGGGGCAGGGAGATCGTTCACCTCAAGCTCCACACCACCGGCGGGCCGTCGTGGAAGCCGCTGCCGGTGCTGTTCACGACGCTGTTCGCGCCGCTGGGCAAGGCGGCCCCGGACCTGTGGCTGGTGGTCGCCCGGGCCGGCGCGGCGATGGCGGTGGCGATGGTGTTCAAGCTCTCGTTCCGGCTGACGCGAGAGCTGGGGAGCCGATTCACCGCCGCCCCGGCCGAGCTCGACCGGCTCAGCGCCCTGGCGCCGGCAGCGCTGGCGGGACTGATCGCGGCGGTCGGGCTCGCGCTCTCCGGCGGCTTCGTGAGCGACAACGCGCTCGGCTATTCCGAGGGGTTGATGACCGCGCTGGTCCTGATCGCGCTCGATCGTCATCTCGACGGCAAGCCTCGGCAGGCGTTTGCGGTGGGGTTCGCCGCCGCGCTCGACCGCCCCGAGATCTGGCTCTTCTGGGGCCCTTACGGCCTATACCTGTGGTGGAAGGACCCCGGCGCCCGCAAGCTGGTGCTCGGCTTGTTCGCGCTGATCCCCGCGCTGTGGTTCCTGCCTGAGCTGTGGGGCTCGGGCCACCTGCTGCGCGGCGTCTCGCGCGCCCAGCACCCCCGCTCCAACAGTCCCGCGTTCGCGAACTGCCCGTTCTGCACCGAGCTCGTCGACCACGCCTGGCCGACGGTGTTGCTTCGGATCAAGGTCGCGGCGGCGATCACCGTCGCGGTACTGACGTTGGACCTGTGGAGGCGCTGGCGCGCGGGTCGTCTGTCGCTCGCGGCGCCGGGGATCCAGGTGCGCGCCGAGGCCGCGATCGTGTTGGCGGGCTTGCTCGGGCTTGGCTGGTGGGTGGTGATCGCCGTGATGACGCAGGCCGGGTTCTCCGGCAACAACCGCTACCTGGTGCTGGGGGCAGCGCTGATCGGGATCGCCGGAGCGGCGGGGTGGGGCTGGGCGACGCAGGAGGTCGGCAACCTGGCGCGCCGCTACCTGCGGGTGGCGCCGGTCGGCGGCCGGGCGCGGTCCGCCGTCGGCAGCTGGTCCGCGATCGCGCTCGGGGTGGCCTGCTTCCTGCTGGTGCCCAACTGGGTCGGCCGCAACCTGATCAACATTTCCCGCACCCATCGCGCGCTCGTCTACCAGGCGCACCTGCGCGAGGACCTGACCGCGGTGGTCCGCCGCTACGGCGGGCCGGGTCGCGTGCTGGCCTGCGGGAGCGTGATGACCGAGGGGTTCCAGGTCCCGATGGTGGCCTGGACGCTGGGGGTCCACACGATCGCCGTGCAAGCCTCGCCGCTCCCCCACGCGCCGCTGCCACCTGCCCCCAACGTGATTCTGCAGACCCGCGCCCAGCGCCACTCGGCGCTGCTGCCGGTGGTCCGCGGGTGGAAGGCGGTCCCCTATCGACTCGCCGGCCGGGTCCGCACCTTCCGGCTGTTCACGAATTGCCGCGGGTAACCTGCGTGGCGCGATGAGTTCGGGGATCGACCGCTAGATGGCCACCGTCACCGCCCCCCGCCGCACGCTGCCGAACTTCGAGGTGCGGGTCCCGGCGTGGATCGCGCGGCTGCCGATGTGGGTGACGATCAGCGCGATCGTGCTCGGCTGCGCGGCGGTCTCGGGATTCATCCGCACCCGCTACATCGGCGGCGGCGCGGGACAGTTCTGGATGGACGAGGCGCTCACGGTGGGCATCTCCTCGCATTCGCTGGCCTCGATCCCGCACGTCCTGCGACACGACGGCTCGCCGCCGCTGTTCTACCTGCTGTTGCACGCCTGGATGAGCGCGGTCGGTTCGAGCGAGGCCGGGACGCACGCGCTGTCGCTGCTGTTCGGGATGCTGACGATCCCGGTCGGGGCCTGGGCGGCGTGGACGCTCGCCGGACGCTGGGCGGCGGTGATCGCGGCGGCGCTGTTCGCGATGAACCCGTTCATCACCTCCTACAGCCAAGAGACCCGCATGTACACGCTGATGGTGCTGCTGGGCCTGCTCGCGACGACCGGGTTCATCCACGGCTTCATCTACCGACGACGCCGATACCTGATCTTGTTCTCGGTGTCGGAGGCGCTGATGCTTTACACGCACGCCTGGGGGCTGTTCTTCGGCGTCGCGGCGGTGGTGGCGCTGATCCCGGTGTGGCGCAACAGCTCCGAGCCCCGCGCGCTGTTGCGCGACGCCGCGCTGGCGTTCGGCGCCGCCGCCGTGCTCTACATCCCGTGGATCCCTACGCTGCTCTACCAGGCCAGCCACACGGGCTCGCCGTGGGACACCGCCCCCAACTTCGGCGCGCCGATCCAGATCTCGCGCAACCTGATGGGCGGCGACCGCGCCACCGTCAGCCTGGTGCTCGCGGCGAGCATCGGGCTCGCTACCTATTTCACGCGGAGCAAATGGCGCAGCCGCGAGGCGCAGGCGATGTGGGTGATGATCATCCTGCCGATCGCCACGCTCGGCTGCGGCTGGCTGATCTCGCGCCTCTCGCCGGCCTGGCAGTACCGCTATTTCGCGCCGATCCTCCCGGCGCTGCTGTTGCTGGCCGCCGTCGGGGTGTCCCGGGCCAAGGGAGTGGGACTGATCGCGCTCGTGCTCACCGTGGTCTTCTGGGCCAATCCCGCTTCCTCGGGGGTTCCAAAGTACAAAAGCGACGTGCGTGACATCTCGGGCGAGCTCGGCCCGATGCTCCACCCGCGCGATCTGGTGATCGTCGGACAGCCCGAGCAGGTCCCGCTCGCGTGGTACTACCTGCCCGCCGGCCTGCGCTTCGCCGACACGACCGGCCTCAGCCACGACCCCCAGTCGATGAACTGGGTGGACGCGCTGCAGCGGTTGCAGGCGTCCGACCCCGCGGCGACCCTGGGTCGGCTGCTTGCTAGCCTCCGGCCCGGTCAGCAGGTGCTCTACGTGCGTCCACTGACCGAAGGAGCCAACAGCTGGGAGGCGCCGTGGACCGAGCTGGTGCGACGCCGGTCCGCGCAGTGGGGAGCGCTCCTGGCTGGCGATCCGAGCCTCAAGCCGATCGCGTGGGCTCCCCACAACTATCGCCAGGCGTGCTGCGTCGCAGACTCCGCGATCCTGTACCAGAAGATTTCCTGACCCCCTGAGATGACCGAGACAGAGCCCACCGACGCCCCCGCTCGGGGGGCGGAGATCACCCCCGAGCATCCGGTGGTGGTGCTGGGCGGGGGACCCGCCGGGCTGACCGCGGGGTACCTGCTGGCCAAGCGGGGCAAGCCGGTCGTGGTGCTCGAGTCGACCGATCAGGTGGGCGGGCTCGCGCGGACCGAGGTCCGTGACGGCTACCGGTTCGACCTCGGTGGCCATCGCTTCTTCACCAAGGTCAAGGAGGTCGACGACCTCTGGCACGAGATCATGCAGGAAGAGTTCCTGCGCAGGCCGCGGCAGTCGCGGATCTATTGGGATGACAAGTTCCTCGAGTACCCGCTCCAGGGGATGGACGTGATCCGCAAGCTCGGACCGGTGGAGCTGGTGCGCTGCGGCCTCTCCTACCTGTGGGCCGCGATCAAGCCCAAGGGACGCGAGGAGACCTTCGAGGATTGGGTCTCAAACCGCTTCGGCAAGCGCCTCTACCAGCACTTCTTCAAGACTTACACCGAGAAGCTGTGGGGCGTCTCCACCGACGAGATCCGGGCCGAGTGGGCCGCCCAGCGGATCAAGGGGCTGTCGTTCTTCAGCGCCGCCCGGGCCGCGTTCTTCGGCAACAAGGGCAACAAGATCAAGTCGCTGATCTCGGAGTTCAACTACCCGCGCTACGGGCCGGGACAGATGTGGGAGCAGATGACCGAGGACATCCGCGCCCACGGCGGCGAGGTGCGCCTGAACGCCCCGGTCACCCGGCTGCGGATCGAGGGTGCCAAGGTGACCGAGGTGGTCGCGGGCGGCGAGACGCTCAGACCCTCGCACGTGATCTCCTCGCTGCCGCTGCGCAGCACCGTCGGGATCGCCGAGCCCGAACCCCCGGTCGAGGTGCGCGACGCGGCCCGCGGCCTGCGCTACCGGGACTTCCTGACGGTCGCGTTGGTAATCGAGGGAGAGAATCTGTTCCCCGACAACTGGATCTACATCCACCAACCCGGCGTGAGGGTGCTGCGGATCCAGAACTTCCGGTCCTGGAGCCCGTGGATGGTGCCCAACGACACCGACGCCTCGATCGGCATGGAGTACTTCTGCTTCGAGGGCGACGAGCTGTGGACGATGCCCGACGACGGTCTGGTCGAGCTGGCCAAGCGGGAGATCGAGCAGCTCCACCTGGCGCGCGCGGACCGGGTCAAGTTCGGCTTCGTGGTCCGGGTCAACAAGGCCTACCCGATCTACGACGTCGAGTACGGCGAGCGCGTGGCGACGATTCGCGACTGGCTGGCCGGGATCGAGAACCTGATCCAGGTCGGGCGCAACGGGCTGCACCGCTACAACAACTCCGACCACTCGATGCTCACCGCGATGCGCGCCGTCGACAACATCCTGCTCGGAACCAGGCACGACATCTGGTCGGTCAACGTCGAGAGCGTCTACCACGAAGAGGACGTCGAGAACGAGGACCCCTACCGCGATCCACCCTCGACGCCGGCGATGGAGCAGCCGCTAGCGTCGGAGCGGTGAGGTGAGCGTGCGCGTCGCGCGCGCCACCCTCGTGGCGCTGCTCGCCGGGCTGGCGATCGCCGCGCCGTCCGCACTCGCGCTGCCGCCGAGCCCGTTCGCCCCGGGCCTGCCGCAAAGCTCGAGCACTGCGGCGAGTACACCCACCGCGACAGCGCCGCTCACCGCGACCGCGCCCACCTCGAGCACCTCCTCGACCGATACCGGCCTCAGCGGGTCGGGGGTGATCGTGATCGCGATCGGCGCGATCGTCGTGCTCTGCGGCATCTCCCTGTTCATCTGGCGCGACGCCCGCCGGCGGGCTCCCGTCCGCCACCGCGCAGCGGCGGCCGGAATGTCAGGCTCGTCCGGCGTTGGCGGCCGCGGCGCCAAGCAGCGCGGCAAGCCCCGCAAGCT
>JAFAZB010000311.1 GCA_019240015.1 Solirubrobacterales bacterium | reverse complement strand
GTCGATCATGTGGACGCCGCGGCCGTCTGGAATCGCCTCGAGCACCTTCTTGGCGAAGGCGACCTCCTCGGGGTCGGGGCTGAACACCCGCTTGGCGATCTCGATCTGGGCCGGGTGAAGCGACCACGCCCCGACGCAGCCGAGCAGGAAAGCGGCCCGGAACTGGGTCTCACAGCCCTCGACGTCGCGAATATCGCCGTAGGGGCCGTAGAAGGGGAGGATCCCAGCCGAGGTGCAGGCGTCGACCATCCTCGCGAGCGAGTAGTGCCACGGGTCCTGCTGGGCGGTCGGGCGCGGCGCCTCGGGATCGTCCGGGTCGGGGTCGCTGATCACGCGGTAGCCCGGATGGCCGCCGCCGACCCTGGTCGTCTTCATCCGTCTGGAGGCCGCGAGGTCGGCCGGGCCGAAGCTGATCCCCTGCATCCGCGGGCTGGCGGTGGCGATCTGCTCGAGGTTGACGACCCCCAGGCCGGTCTCCAGGATCGCGTGCACCAGCAGCGGGCGCTCGAGCCCGGCCTTGGCCTCGAGCTGCGCCAGCAGCCGGTCGACGTAGTGGATGTCCCACGGGCCCTCGACCTTGGGGATCATCAGCACCTCGAGCCTGTCGCCGATCTCGCTCACCACGGTCGTCAGGTCGTCGAGCACCCACGGCGACTCGAGGCTGTTGACGCGCGCCCACAGCTGCGTCTCGCCCAGCTCGATCTCCTTGCCGACGCGCACCAGCCCCGCCCGCGCGGCCTCCTTGCGATCGACCGGCACGGCATCCTCGAGGTTGCCGAGCAGGATGTCGACGGTCGGCGCGATCTCGGGCGCCTTGGCGACCATCTTCTCGTTCGAGAAGTCCAGGAAGTGGATCATCCGGCTGGGCTTGAACGGGATCTCGAGCGCCGGCGCGGGCGCGCCGATAGCCAGGGGCTTGGCAAACGCACGGGGGTTTCGCATCGCCTGAACGCTACCGCTCCGATGTGCGGGGGCGCGCATGCGCGCCCCCGTGGGCCGGCGCATGCGCCGGCCCAGACGAGGCCGCATGCGGCCTCGTCCCCAGCCCTACCGCAGTGAGCAACCGACCCCGGGGCGGCTTTCCCACGGGGCCAGACACGCGATCCAGACGCGCGGCGCGCGCCCCGAGCGGATCGTGAACAGGTAGTGCTTGCCGATCCATTGCGGGCGGATCAGCTCGATCGTCAGCTGCGCCCCGGGGTGCAGGTGCTGGTTACGGAAGCGCGAGAGCAGGTTGAGCGTCTCGGTCCGCACCGCGGGGCAGCGATGGTGGCTGGTCGATTTGCACTTGGGCTTGGTGACGAACAGCTTGCGCTCGGAGAACGGGCAGCCGTGGCCGTGGCACTTGAGGATCACGGTCGTGCCGATCGGCGCCCGGTTCACGATCATCGCCAGGATCTTGGTGTAGCTGGGCGTGTAGAAGAAGGTCCACTGCGTGACCGAGGTGATCGTGCCGAGGATCTTCGGGGGCAGCGTGATCACGCTCACCGCCTGGCTGGAGGAGGTCGAGGGGCCGAAGTTGACATCGCCGCTGTAGGTCGCGGTGATCTGGTGCTTGCCGGCGCTCGCGTACCTGACCGAGCAGGTCGCGGTCGAGAATGATCCGACGACGGTCAGCGCCTGCTGGGCGCATGCGGCGATCGGCGTGCCGGCGTCCAGGAACTCGACCACCCCCGATGGGTGCACGGGCCCGGTGTAGCTGCTCCCGACCGTGACCGTGTACGTCGCGACCCCGCCGACGCTGATCGTGGGGTTGGAGACGTCGAGCGAGGTCGAGCTCGAGTCCCGGCCGACGAGCAGCCCCGTCGGCCCGCCGCTCGAGTCGGCCAGGCTCTTGGGCTGCGAAGAGCTGAACGCCGCGGTGATCTGCTGCGGGAAGCTCGCCGCCGAGAACGAGGTGAAGCAGCTGACTGTCACGCTCTGCCCCGAGCCGCTCACCGGAACCGCAGCGCAGCCGGGGATCGGAACGCCGCCGTTCTCGAACGCGACGCTGCCCGCGGGGTGGACGTTGTGGGCGCTCGAGGAGACGGTGGCGCTCAGCGTCACCGGCTGGTTCGTCGCGGCCGTGCCGGGGCTCACCGACAGCCCGGTGGTGCTGGTGTTGACGGCCTGGTCGAGCGTGGTCTGATCCGAGAGCGCGCCGTCGGTCGCCTTGATCGTGGAGCTGCCCGCGATCGTGGTGCTGGTGATCGTCGCGGTGTAGGTGCCGTCGTCGTGGTCGGTGACGGGTCCAATCGGCTGACCTCCGTCGGTGCTGAACGCGACAGGCTCGCCGGGCACTCCGTTGCCGTTGGCGTCCTTGACCGTCGCCCTCGCGGTGCTGGTCGAGCTGCCGTCGGCGGGGATCGAGTGCGGCGAGACGGTCACCTCGATCGTCTGTGGGGCGCCCGGGGTCTGGGTCACGGTCGTCGTTCCCGAGACGGCCGACGAGGTGTCGGTGGCGGTGATCTTGAACGTGCCCGCGGTCTTCGAGCTGGTCATCACGGCCGAGTAGGTCCCGTCGAGGTTGTCTTTCGTAGCGCCGAACGTCTGGCCCCCGGACGACATGAAGCTGACCGACTCGCCGATGATGCGTGGGGTCGCGGTCGCGGTGACGGTGGTCGTCGTCGTCCCATCGGCGGGGATCGACGGTGGATTCGCGGCGACGCTCAGCGAGGTGACCCCCGACGCCCGCGCGGGCGCGGCCAGCCACGCGCAGCCGACCATCGCCAGCAGTACCGACATCGAAATCAGGACCAAGCCGCGGGCGGATCGGTCGGGAGGCCCGAGACTGAGCACCGAGCGCCGCCCCCGGCTTCTCATCAACAGCAATGCCACGCCCAGTGCCGAGAATTGAAGCTGCCTAATCCTACCCAATATGCGGGTTTATGTGCCCCGATCGGGCCGCTGGGAGCGCGCGCGACAGCGAAGCCCGCGACGGGTCAGGCCCGATACGCTCCCCGGCATGGCGCAACTCGAGACCGAGCAATCCGCGCGCGAGGCCAGCGGCGCGCACCCCTACGGTCGCTACCTGGAGGAGTTCGAGGTGGGGGCGGTCTACAAGCACTGGCCGGCCAAGACGGTCACCGAGGGCGACGATCACCTGTTCTGTCTGCTGACGATGAACCACCACCCGCTGCACATCAACGACGTCTACGCCCGGCGCTCCCAGCAGGGCCGCAACGTGGTCGTGGGGCCGCTGGTGTACTCGCTCGCGTTGGGGATGAGCGTGTCCGACGTGAGCGGCAAGGCGATCGCGAACCTCGCCACCGAGGAGCTCAAGCACCCGGCGCCCGTGTTCCACGGCGACACCCTGTTCTGCGAGTCCGAGGTGCTCGAGGTGAAGCCCTCGCAGTCAAAGCCCGACCGCGGCACGGTCAGGGTCCACACCAGGGTGCTCAATCAGGACGGCGTGCTGGTGGCCGAGTTCAAGCGCGTGGTGCTGGTTCCCCGGAAGGAGCCGGGGGCGCCGCTCCAGGGCGCCGAGACGAACGTCGAGTAGCCAGCGTCGGCTCGGCGGGGAGCAGGATCCGCACCACGGTCCCCTCGCCGGGGCCGCTGATCACCTCGAGCTCGCCGCCCGCGGCCGCGACCCGCTCCGAGCTCGAGGCGAGACCGATGTGCCCGCGCTCGAGCGCGAGCCGGCGGTCGGCGGCGCTCATCCCCCGGCCGTCGTCGCTCACCTGGAGCACGACGTTGCACTCGCCGCGGGCGACGCTGACGAGCGCCGCGCCGGCGCCGGCGTGCTTGGCGACGTTGGTCAGCAGCTCGCGGGCGACCGAGATCAGCAGCAGGTCGTGGATCCCCGCCGCCTCGGGCGCCACCCGCACGCGGGCCTGGTACTGGCCGCGGCGGCCCCGGTGGCGCGCGATCGCTTTCAGTGCCGCCTCCAGCCCGCCGTACTCGAGCGCGATCGGATGCAGCTCGAACACAACCTCGCGCAGGCGTGCGATCGTCTGCTCGAGCGCCTCGGAGGCGCGCTCGAGCGCTTCGGGTTGCCCCTCGGCGGCCTCCCGGATGTCCTGCGAGGCAGCCAGCAGCGTCTGCAGCGCGTCGTCGTGGAGGATCTCCGAGATCCGCCGCCGGACGGTCTCCTCTGCCCCGAGCGCCTCCCCGGCCAGCACCCGGGACTGTCGCTGGGCGCGCTGTGCCTCCGCGCGCGCGGAGCGCTCGCGGGCCAGCAGCAGCTCGCGCTCGTCGCTGGCCCCGCGGCCGGCCGCGGCGCGACCCAGCAGGTAGCCGAGCGCAAGCGCCGCCCCGACCAGCAGCGGGATCAGCACCGCGGCGCTCACCGTCGCCTCAGCGCAGCAGCCCCCGCCGCATCGCCTCGGCGACGGCCGCCGCGCGATCCGAGACCCGCAGCTTCTCGTAGAGGTTCTGCAGGTGCGACTTGACGGTCGCCGGGCTGAGGTGCAGCTGCCGGCCGATCGCGGGCGCGCTCAGGCCATCCGCGGTCAGCGCGAGGATCTGGTGCTCGCGCTCGGTCAGCGACTCGCGGCCTGTGTCGGCTCGCGCCTGGAGCGCCGCCAGCAGGCGCTCCTGGATCAGCGGCGGCAGCCGCGTCTCGCCGCGCGCGACCGCCGCCACCGCGTCGCAGATCTGGTCGCGGTCGGCGTCCTTGTGCAGGTAGGCGGCCGCGCCCGAGGACATCGCCTGGTAGATCAGGTCGCTGTCGGAGAACGCGGACACGAGCAGCACCCGCGTGGCGAGCGCGTCGCGCCTGATCGAACGCAGCAGCTGGATCCCGTCGACCCGCGGCAGGCGCAGATCGAGCACCGCGACGTCCGGCGCCAGCTGCTTGATCTCCTTCAGCGCGGTCTCGCCGTCCGCGCTCTCGCCGATCACGCGGAACTCCCGCCGGCGCTGGAACGCGCGCAGCAGGCCGTCCCGATAGATCGGATGATCGTCGGCCACGTAGACACGCACGAGCTGCCCCGCGGCCATGTAACCGCTTGCCTCCACGCCGAGCGAAACTACCACGTTCAGGTAGATCTAAGCGGCTTTTTCCTCGATCGGGAGGCCTTCGCGCGCCGCTCCTACGGTCGGTGGTCATCCGGCTGGGGGAGGGGAGTGGGCCGCCCGATCAGCCAGGCGTGGGATACCCCCGGGGCGGACCGGCGGCGACGATGGCCCGGCATGAGCGACCTGGAGCCACCCGGCCACGACCAGCGTGGCGGGAGAGAGCGGGTGAGCGTGGTGCTCGCG
>JAFAZB010000216.1 GCA_019240015.1 Solirubrobacterales bacterium | reverse complement strand
CGTGTTCTGGATCTACTGGCTGATCTCAGCCCTGATGGCCAAGCGGGGGGTGCGCGGCGGGCGCGCCCGGCTCCCCGGGCTTCTCGTGCTGGTGGGAGTCGTGCTGTTCCGGGCCTTCGCTTCGCACACCCTGGCTGTTCACAGTGTGGCCCTGAAGGCGGCGGGAGTTGTGGTGTTCGCTTCCGGTCTCGGCCTCGCTGTGTGGGCCAGGATCTACCTTGGACGCAACTGGGGGATGCCGATGACCCAGAAGCGCGAGCCCGAGCTCGTCACCTCCGGGCCGTACCGGTTCGTTCGCCATCCGATCTACTCCGGGATCCTGCTGGGCGTGCTGGGCACAGCGCTGGCGCTCAACGTCTACTGGTTGATCGCCTTTGGCGTGGGCCTGGCCTATTTCGCATACAGCGCGAGGGTCGAGGAGCAGAATCTCGCCAACGCCTTTCCGACCACCTATCCCAGCTACCGGACCCGGACCAAGATGCTGATCCCGTTCGTGTTGTGACGCCGCCCGGCTCGGCATAGCCTCTGTGGACGTGGCCAGAACCACGATCGATCAATTGCTCGAGCTCGCGCGTCGTCGACTGGACCGGCTCGATCCGGCGGCCGCGCGAGACGCTGTCAAGACGGGTGCGATCCTGATCGACATCCGCTCGGACTCGCAGATCGCCCGAGATGGCGTCATCCCGGATGCGGTCGTGATCCCGCGAAACGTGCTCGAGTGGCGGCTGGACCCGGCGAGCGAACACCGCCATCCAGACGCCCCGAACCTCGACGACCACGTGATCCTGGTCTGCAACGAGGGCTACCAGTCGAGCCTCGCCGCAGCCACACTCCAGCAACTCGGCTTCGCCCGCGCGACCGATCTCGATGGTGGCTTCCAAGCCTGGCGCGCCGCCGGACTGCCGACACGACGCGCGAGCACCTCCGAGTAGAGTTGCCCAGGCGGGATTGGGCGCCGTTGTTCACCAACGCAGGAGGGCGAAGATGAAGCTGTTGCAGGTGAACTACCGTCGAGATCGTGGGCAAGGCGATCCGGAGCAGGCTGAGCATCTCCTCGGAGCTGCTGAGCGAATCTCGGGCCTTCCCGGTCTGCAATGGAAGCTCTGGATCTACGACGATCAACGCCGAGCCGCTGGTGGGATCTATCTGTTCGATACAGAGGAGCACGCCAGGCGCTGGGGCGACGAGATGCTGCCCAACTCGCTTGGTCGCCTGCCCGGGGTGAGCGAGATCGAGAAGCGCTACTTCGACGTGGACGAGCGTCTGAGCGCGATCACGCGCGGGCCGGTGGCGGTCTCCCAGCCGGTGTAGTCGCAGCCGATCCCGGTGGGCGTCGGTCGCATACAGTCACGCACGGCCAACCAAACCGGCCAGGAAAGGAGCGCACACAGCATGTATGTACGGATCGCGCGGTTCGAAGGCGGCGAGCGCGACTGGGACGAGTTCGCCGGGCTCGTTCGCGAGACGATTCGCAGCGGCGGTCAGGGCACGCCGTTCGAGGGGGCGAGCGGCGCAGCCCAGCGGGTGATGGTGCTTGTCGATCGCGACGGTAACCGGGGGGCGAACCTGATCCTGTGTGAGACCGAAGATGACCTGCGGCGGGTGGACGCGGCGATGAACGAGATAACGCCGCCGGCCGGACGCGGCGCCCGAACCTCGGTGGAGATGTTCGAGGTACTGGTGGATGAGGAGCCTGGCAGCTGACCCGGGCGCTCGGCCAGCGCCGCGACGGTGCGCTATTCCATCACCCTGATCGTCTCGAGGCTCGGGTCGGCGGGATCCGGGAGCGTCATACCCGCGTCGAGGCCGGTGATCAGGTAATCCAGCACCGGTTGGTTGATCCGCTCGCCCGGGAGGAGCGCCCCAGGCCTCATCGACGATCAGCGGCTTGTCGTGCTCGTGGCAGATCTCGGCGATCGCCTTGATGTCGGCGCACGTCCCGTCAGAGGTCATAATGGCGGCGCGAAAGTCCAGGCGGGCGAGCGGATGAGCAGAGAGCAGCGGATCGTCGAGACGTTCGTCGAGTTGGCCGACACGATGGTCGACGGGTTCGACGTGGTCGACTTCCTGCACCGACTGGCCGGCCGTTGCGTAGAGCTGTTGGACTGCGGGGAGGCGCGGATCCTGCTCGCCGACACTGCGGGGGTGCTGCGCGTGATGGCTTCCTCGAGCGAGCGTCCTGATGCGCTGGAGCTGCTCCAGTCCCAGAACGAGGATGGACCGTGCTTCGAGTGCTTCGCGTCAGGGCGGGCGGTGTTCAGCGGGAACCTCGACGAGGACCAGCGGCGGTGGCCGGTGTTCGCGCCGGCGGCCGCGCGGAGGGGGGTCCGCTCGGTGCACGCGTTGCCGATGCGCGCGCGCGGCGCCACGATCGGGGGGCTGAACTTATTTCGCGCGAAGGCGGGACGGGTCGATCAGCCGGACGCTACGCTGGCCCAGGGAATGGCCGATATCGCGGCGATCGCGCTGCTGCAGGAGCGCGCGGTGCGTGAGGGGCGTGATGTCGTCTCCCAGCTGCAGGGCGCGCTGACGAGTCGAGTCGTGATCGAGCAGGCGACAGGGATGCTCGCCG
>JAFAZB010000175.1 GCA_019240015.1 Solirubrobacterales bacterium | reverse complement strand
CGTCGCCAGCGTCGGCCGTCGCACGGATCGACGCCCCTGACGGTGATCGGCGTGGGGGTCGGCGTCGCGGCGCGGTGTCCCCGGCGCTGACCGGCCGGCCCCGCTCATAATCCGGTTGTGCTGAGAACCGACCCGACCGTCGTGTTCGACCGCCGGAGGCTGGCATGGGGACTGCTGCGACTGATCGGGCTGGTCGGGGTGGTGGTGCTCGCGATCTCGAGCGTGCCCGGGCTGGCGGGGTTGCGAGCGCGGCTCGCCGGCGCCGACACGGGCTGGGTGGTGTCCACGGCGGTGCTCGAGGTCGGTTCGGTGGCCTGCTTCGTGGTCGCGTTGCGCAGCGCGCTCGCCGAGCGTTTGCGCTGGCGCGCAGCCGCCGCGATCGGGACCACCGCGCAGGGCGTCAACGTGTTGGTACCCGCGGGCGGCACCGGAGGGCTCGCGGCGGCCGGGGTGATCATGACCCGCGCTGGGATCCCGGCCGGGTTCGCGGCGACGCGTCTGATCGCGCTGTTCCTGCTGAGCAGCGTGGCAACCAACGTGCTGCTGGTGATCGTCGCCGGCCTGGGTGTCTGGGCCGGGATACTTCCCGGCAACGCGTCGCCGGCGGCTTCGCTGCTCCCCGCATTGGCCGCCCTGGCGATCGTGGCGGCGCTCGCGGTGCTGCTCAGGCGGGCTCCACGCGCGCCGCGGCCCGCGCGGCTGCGCCGATGGCGCTCGATCGCCTTGCGGGCGCTCGACTACTTGCGCGACGGCGCCGCCTGCAGCGGCCGCCTGCTGCGGACCGGCGATCCCCGGCTGGTGCTCGGCGCACTCGGCTTCGTGCTGCTGGACCTCGCTGCGCTCGACGGCGCGTTCCACGCCGTCGGTGCGGCCGCGCTTCCCGCCGGCAGCATGCTGCTCGCCTACACGCTCGGCCAGGCCGGCTCGATCGTCTCGCTGCCGGGGACGACCGAGGGGGGCTTGGTCGGCGTGTTCTTGCTCTACGGCGCCCCGCTGGTGCCGGCCACCTCGGCGATCCTCGTATACCGCGCGGCGCAATCACTGGTGCCGCTGGCACTCGGACTGCTCGGCGCGCTCGAACTTCGGCGGGTTCTGAACGCGCCGGCGGCGCTCAGCGCGGCGGACGCGGAGGACGATGGGCGGGATTTCTGCCCAGCGCCTGCTCCCCCACCGTGACCGCCTGCCGGCGTCGCCCGTCGGCCACTTCCCGAAGGCGCTCCCGGAGCCCGCGAACGGTGAGCGCCGAGCCCACCGCGACCAGCGCCGGCAGCCAGAAGTTGAACACCCGGAAGGCGACCGCCCCCAGCAGCGCCGCGCCGAGCGGCGCGCCCGCTAGCACGAACCCTCCCGTCATCGCGGCGTCGACCCCGCCCGAGCCCCCGGCCGGCAGCGGCAGGCCGGTGGACACGAACCCGGTGGTGTAGCCGAGCAGCAGCGAACTCAACGCGACGTGCGTCCCGAACGCCCGCAGCGCAGCCCACGCGCACAGCACGTCCCCGGCCCAGAACACCGCGGCGCCGAGAATCGCCCGTACCCGGACGCTGGCTGGCGCCGAGACCAGCTCGCGGATCAGGACCAACGCCCTCACGGCGACCGCGAGCGCCCGCCGCAGTCGGCCGGAGGATCCGGCCTGGAAGCGCCCCTGCCTTCCGTTCGCGCTGATCCAGAGGCCCGCCGCGAAGCACGACGGCACGACCACGAGCCACGCGACCGGGACAATCCAGATCACGCGGTGTCCCACTCCGAGCAATACCAGGACCGCCGCGACGCAGGTGGCGACACTCAGTACCGCCCAGCGCACCGTCTCGAGCGCGATCACCCGGGAGCTCGCGAGGGGGGCGGGCTCACCCGCCTCGCGGAGCGCCCAGAAGTCCACCGAAAGGCCTCCGAGCGCGGTCGCGACGCTGAACGCCCCGAACGACAAGCCCACCACGCGCGCCAGGATCGGCGCGCCGAGCCGGGGACCGCCGGACAGCTCCGCGATCGCCTGATAGGAGAGGATGTAGCCGGCATACGCGACGATCTCACCGGCCGCGCACACCGCGAGCCATCCGGGACTCGCTCCGCGCAGGCGCTTTAGCAGCTCGGTGAAGTGCGCGGCCTGCCCGAGCAACAGGACCACGACGACCGTAGCGGCGACCGCCAGCGCCGCGATCAGCGCCAGTCGCCTGCGCTCTCTGCTCACGACCCGAGCATGCAGGTCTCGAGCTCGCGGGACAGCGCCTTGACGATCCGGTGAGCCGAGCCTAGACGGCGGGACTCGGTGAGCGTCGCGTGCAGCTCCTCGCGCGCGCCCACGGCGAGCAACGCCGGCTCGATCGGGCGGCGTTGCGCCTGGGCGCGGGCGACCCACTCCTCGGCGGCGTGCTCGAGGCGCCCACCGCGGCCCGGATCGAGCAGGAACCTCGCCACGACCTGTCCCACGGTCAGCGGGGTCGCCGCCCGCAGCGCCTCCGTCAGGTCGCCGACCA
This sequence comes from Solirubrobacterales bacterium, assembly GCA_019240015.1. Lineage (GTDB taxonomy): Bacteria > Actinomycetota > Thermoleophilia > Solirubrobacterales > Solirubrobacteraceae > Palsa-465. Next base: position 9,135 of record JAFAZB010000175.1, on the reverse strand, counting down.
GCCGCCGGGGCGAGGGCTCGAGCGCCGGCGCGACCGACACGTACGCGCGAGGACGTCCCGGGGGGAGCGGGTCGTAGGTGATCGCGACCGGCTGCACGAAGCGCGCTCGCCCACGCCTGGCCAGCGACGCAAGTCCCGGCCGCAGCGGTCCGATCTGTCCTTCCCGTGAGAGCTCCCCTTCGGGAAAGATCACCACGACGCCGCCCGAGCGCAGCGTCGCCACGAGCTTGCGGAAGTCGCCCACGGCAGCCCGCAAGTGCTCGCGCCACACCTCCTCACCCGGGGTGCCGTCCCGCTCGACGATGCTCCACAGCAGATCCGCGTAGGCACCGTCGAGCACGTCGGCGGCGCGCTGCGGCTCGGGACGCTTCAGCCGTCCCGCACGCCGCCGCAGCGCCGCGTCCAGGCTCGGCGGGAGCCCCCCGTCGAGCGGACGCTCCGGATCCCAGCGCAGCAGCTCCACCAGCCGCATCCGCGCGGGCTCCCGGACCGGGACGCATTGCAGGCGCTGCTCGAGCACGCCACCCACGCTGATCGGCCACAGCAGCCGCCGCAACCGCAACGGGATCCCCTCGGGATAACCGGCCAGGAAACCGGCCATGAAGGCGTGGTCATCGGCCGCGAACGTCGGCCACGGCAATCCTCGCTGCACCGCTTGCGACCAGCGCGGGTAGAGCGCCGACACGAGCACCGGCACGTCGCTGTCCGAACGGTGGTTGGGGGACAGGATCGTGGCCGGCTCCAGCCGCAGGTGCTCGAGGCCGAACTTGCGCGTGCGAAACGTGCTGCGGGCATAAGCCGCCAGTGCCACAGCCACCGACCGTTGCAGCGCGATCACGCCGCACAAGCATGGCGGACGTGAGCAGGGCCGGACGCCTACAGCGTGTTCAGCAGCGGGCGCACGGGCCACACCTGCGGATGCCCGGCGGCCGAGGCCGAGCACACGTCGAAGCGGCCGTGGTAGTACACCATCCGCTGGGAGGTGTTGGGCGCGAACACCTGGAGGCCGTAGGCCGAGAAGAAGTGCGGCAGACATGGCCCGCTGACCACGTAGCCAAACGTGAAGTAGGCGCGCTGCCAGGGACCAAGCACGACCTTGCGAACCTGCACGCCGCTGGTCCGATCGACCGGCACGTTGATCAGCCGCGCCGAAGCGTCGAGCATCCCGACGCCGGGATATCCCTTCATGTGGCAGGTCAACGAGCCCACGTTGCGCAGCGACAGATCCCAGAATCTGTGGCTCGTGGCGGCCGACTCCTGGACGAGGTCGAGCCTCAGGTTGGACGTCGAGCAGGCCGGCGTGGATGAGCCCAAGCTGACGCTCGGCCGCGCGATCGCGAGCGCCAGCACGCACCCGATCGCGGCCACCAAGCCGTACCGCAGCGAGCGTCGCCTGATTGTCCAGCTCGGCACGCGCCGGACGCTAGCGCGGCGCGGCGGAGTGGGTCAAGCGAAGCCGGCGATTCGCCTGGGCCGCGTCAAGCGTCGGGCGGGTAGGATCTGTTCCGTGCCTGGCTGACGTTGACCGGACGCCTCACCTCACCCGGCGCCCGCCGCCGTCACCCGCCTGCAACGGCGGGCCGGTCGTCTACAGCCAGAGCCTGCGCGCCTCGGCGGCGGCGCCCGCGCGCCGCCTGGGTATCGCGAGCACAAGAGCCCGCGCTCGCCGCTTCGGTCGGCCACCTGGGGCCACGGAAAAGCCTCGGGAAAAATTCCACCAACCCGGCGGCTCGCGCGTAGGATCCGAGGCCAAGGGACTTCGGGTGAGCGCACGCCGTACCACCGCCCTCTTACTCACACTGGCGCTTGCTGGGTCAGGTGCTGCTGTGATCCTGGCGGGAACCGCGGCCCTCGCTCACGCGCAGACGAGCTCAACGACCGTCCCCGTCCAGGTCGCGACGACGCCGACCACAACCACGGCCGGCACCGCGTCCACCAGCGGCGGTACCAAGAGCAGCACTGCCGACCACTGGATAGCCCTGGCGATCCTGGTGCTCGGCGCGCTGGGGATACTCCTGGCGTACGTCTTCTACGACGGCTGGCGTCAGAGCTACGAGAAGTTGACCTCGGCCGTGCTCCGAAGGACGGGGCACTTCCCCGATACGGTGTTCGACCCTACGGTTGCCCCGGCCTTCCGCGCCTATGCGGTGCCGGCGGACCAGGCGGCAGCCCAGCCGGTGGTCAAGGGGCCGGGCGCGGTCGTGGTCGGTGAGCCGGTCACGTTCAGCGCGACCGTCGGCGGTCAGCCCCGCAGCTGCAACTGGGCGACCCACCCGGCTGACGCAGCCTCGGTCCAGCCCCCGACCGGACCGCAGACGACGCTCACGGCGACCAAGGCCGGCACGCTTACGTTGACCGCAACGGTGGCTGGGGGGCAGCCGACGGTGGTCCCGCTGACCTCCGGCGCCAAGAGCAGCGACGGGGGTGTACCGCTGCTGGGAACAGGGTTTGCGGGCGTCGCTGCGGCGCTCAGCGCGTTCGCGATCGCAGGCGCCCTGAGCACGCTGGGCGTGATCAGCGGTACTGCGTTCATCGCGTTCCTCGGCCCGGTAGTCGGATACTTCTTCGCGCAGGCGCGCGACTCGACCCCTCGCGGCGGTGCCGGCGGCTCGGCGGGCGGCGGGGGTAGCGGATAGGCCTGCGGCTTCTGGCTACTGTTCAGGCGAAGCGCCGCCGCGGCGCGACCGCCGCGGCGGCGCGTCACGCGCTAGCCGATGCCGCTCTGGATGATCGTCAGGCCATTGCCGTCCTGGTCACGGAGGTTGAACATCGGCGGGACGCCGGGCCAGCGCAGGAGCTCGCCCACCTCGACCCCGCGAGCTTGCAGCTCCTCGTGGACCGCACCCGCGTCGCGGGTCGTCAGGCGGATTCCGGTCTCGACGCCGACGGGCGCGCCCTCCCGCGCCTGCACGAGCGCGATCGTCACCATCGCGCTCGCCGGCGCCACCTCGACCCACCGGCCACCTACCTGCTGGGCCGGAAAGTCCCGCCGCTTCTCGAACCCGAGCTTGTCGAGGTAGAACGCCAGCGCACGATCCTGGTCGGAGACGGGCACGCCGATCGTCATCACGTCATCGATCAGTTGGGGTCTCTGCTCGTTCATTGCTCGAGCACGTCCTTGAGCGTCGTCAGTCGCTCGCGCCAGTAGCCCTTGATCCGTTGCGCTTGATCGGCGTCGGCCAGCCGCCTGTGCTCGAGCGCGACCGTGCTCTTGGAGCCCTCCTTCGCCAGGAACGTGACGTTGACCCGGGTGCCGCTCGCTCCCCAGTCAAACCGCGCAGACCGTGGTGCGGTCGCGGTCCGAGGCAAGAGCTCGCCATCGGGGAGCCACCGTCTGCGCAGCGCCTCGTCGAGCACCGCTTGGTAGAGGCGCTCGACGGGCACCGCCACGGTCTTCGAAGCGGTGATCGCGAAGCCATCGTCTTTCTCGCCGACGACGCGCAGACCACGCGCCCGCTCGTAGCTCGCGGCGATCGCCTGCACGTTCCACGCCAGCGGGTCGAGCTGCTGCTGGGCGGCCAGCCAGCGGGCAACCTCCCTGTGCGTGCGACCGGCCGCGCCCCACTCATCAAGCAGCTCGAACCACTCTTCCCAGCCACGCCCGGTCCGCTCGCGTATCTTCTCGTCGGAGGTCGCCAGGCGCACGCCGTTGGTGGGCTGGACCGGCTCGTCGGCGCGAAGCAGGATTGCCCGGGCCGCCGTGTAGCTCTCGCCGGTCTTCGCCATACGCGCGCGGACCAAGCGCTTGAATGACTTCTGCTCGGTCATCGTGTGTGCTCCTTTCGAACAGGCGCGGCACCACGACTCACGCTCGCGGCGCCCCGCCGGAAAGGGCAACGACTGACCGGCTCCCGAGGGCACGAGCCCCCTTTGCCCTCGCTTGTGCCGGCGGCGTGAGCGCTGGATTCGAGGGTTGGGCGCGGGACGGCGCCCGTAATCGTATTGCTACCACGTACGACCGCTCTGCGCGAGCAAACTCATCGCGGGTGTCGCCGAGCGTCAGCGCACGGCCGCTACAAGCTGGCGGGCCGTTTCGAGGAACGCCTCGACGGTCGGGCGAACAGTCCCCCGCTGCCAAGCGAGCGAGATGACAGCTGGGTCGGCGTCGCTGACCGGTACGTATACGACGTCCGCCCGCGGGTAGTGCTCGGCGACGGACGCGGGTACGAGACTGACCCCGCGCCCCGTCGCGACGAGCATCAGGAGCTCCTGCACGCTCGCGGCCTCGGTGGCCACACGGCCGGGAAGACCGTGCCGGACCTGTTCGGCCAGCCATCGTACGGGCGGGCCCTCAGACTCGAGCACGGGGTTGGTGATGAAGCTCTCGTCGCGGAGGTCCACGAACGTGAGCGTGGCGCGAGCGGCCAGACGGTGCGCGGCCGCGAGGACGGCGACCCGCGGCTCGCGCGCGAGGACCTCGACTTCGACCTCCGCCTGGTCCGGGAGCAGACGTGTGAATGCGACGTCGACGGCGCCGGCGAGAATCTCGTCGATCCGCCCCAAGAGCAGCTCCCGCACGCTCACTTCGACACCCGGGTGCTGCTCGCCGAAAGCCTGCAGCAGTCGGGGTAGCCACGCGCTTGCGGCGGTGCCGTAGAAACCGATCGTCAGGTGCTCGGAACCGGCTAGGCGCACCAGCCGGGTCACGCTCTGCGACTGCGCCAACAGCCGGCGTCCCTCGGTCAGCAGCACGCGCCCCGCGGGCGTCAGCTCGATTCGCCGGCTGGTGCGGCTCAGCAGCGTCACGGCCAGCTGCTGCTCGAGGCGTCGGATCTGGTGGCTCAGGGACGGCTGGGCGATGTGCAGTCGCTTGGCCGCCCGGCCGAAGTGAAGCTCCTCGGCGACGGTCACGAAGTACTGCACCAGCCGCAGATCCAGGCGCTCGATAGACGCAATCTACTCATGGGCATACAACTTGTCTTGGACCCGGTGAAGCGGCGGGGCGACACTCCGCGCTCGCGGCGAGCGAGGATCGAGCGTGCCGAACGAGACCGATACGAACGTGGTTGCCAGCTTCGAGCTCCCGGGGGACTCGGTGTTCCCCGAGAGCGTCGGCGTCGATCCAGCGAGCGGCGACGCGTTCGTCGGCAGCCTCGCGGACGGGGCGCTCTACCGCCTGCGCCGCGCCGGCGAGGTGGAGCTGTGGTCCCCCGCCGGCGCCGACGGGCGAAGCTCGGTCGCGGGGGTCAAGCTCGACTCAGAGGGCAGGTTGTGGGCCGCCGGCGGGTACGACGGGACGCTCTCCGTCTATGACCTCGCGAGCCGCGGCCTGATCGCCCGCCTGGCTGTGGACGAACGCCCGTCGTGCGTCAACGACATCGCGTTCGGGCCTGACGGCGAGGCGTACGTGACGGACTCGTTCGTGCCGCTGCTGTTCAGGGTCGCGGGCGAGCCGCTGGCGATCGAGCCGTGGATCGACCTCGGCGAGCAGGGAGTTCCATGGGGGGAGGGCCTGAACTTCAACGGCATCGTGCTGGCCCCCGACCGGGGCCACCTGGTGATCTGCCAAACGAACCTCGGAGGACTGTGGCAGGTGAGCATCGAGGACCGCGAGGTCAGCGAGCTTGCGATGCACGGCGGTCCGCTCCAGCACTGCGACGGCTTGGCGCTGGCAGGCAACACCCTGTACGTCGCGGTCAATGCTCTGAACAGCGTTGCCGTCGTGGAGCTCGACGGCGGGGTCGCGAGGATCCAGCTGATGATGCGAAGCGGAGAGTTCGCGTTCCCCACCGCGGTCGCGGTACGGGGCGAGCAACTGCTCGTGGTCAACAGCCAGCTGGACAGGATGGGCGCCACGCCGCGGCTCCCGTTCACGGTCGTCGCGATCGACCAACCCGCGGGCTGACCCGGAACGGGGCGTAAGAAATGAACTATGCGGACGTCGTCCCGGTCGGTTTGGTGCGGAGCCATGACGGACACCAGCGCCCCACCCGGCTTGACGATCGCTGGTGAGCTTGGCCAGCACGTCGCCGCCGATCGCGTCGTAGACGAGATCGACCTGACCGACGGTGGCCTCCCACCCGGCTCGCTCGACGTCGACGAAGTCCTCGGCGCCGAGCTCGAGCACGCGCTGGCGCGCGCCGGCCCGACCGGTTCGGATCACGTGAGCCCCGGCCCAGCGCGCGAGCTGCACCCCGATCGACCCGACCCCGCCGCCGGCGCCATGGATCACCACGGTCTGGCCGGACTCGAGGTGGCCGTGATCGAACAGCGCCTGCCAGGAGGACCTGGCCGGACCCGAGGCGCGGTATGAGCAGCGCGAGGCGGTCGAGCTGGCATTCATCGCAGCGTTGCAGCATCTACCCGCCCGCCAGCGCGCGGTGCTGATTCTTCGCGACGTGCTCGGCTTCACGGGCGCCGAGGTCGCCGAGGCGATGGACACCACGACCACGCCGGTATATAGCCTCCTGCAACGTGCCCACGCGACGATCGACGAGCGGCTACCCGAGCGTAGCCAGATGCAAGCCTCCGCCAGCGGTCAGCCTGCGGTCGGTGCCTACCGGCTCGAGGACTCCGGCCGGTTCGAGTTCCACCACTTGATGGTGGTCACGCTCCGCGGGCGCAAGATCGATGAGCTCAACGCATTCCACGACCCCGATCCCGCGTTGTTCGGGCTCCCCGCGACCGCGTGAGCACGGCCGCGCACACGATCACGCGGGTCACGCGAGCCGACGCGGACGACCTGCTCGCGTTGATGCGCGCGTACTGCGACTTCTACGAGGCCTCGCCGGCCGACGAGGACCTGATCGCGATCATCATCACGCTCCTCGACGATCCGGAGCGCGAGGGGGTGCAGCTGCTCGCGCGCGACGGAAGCGGCGGTGCGTGCGGATTCGCGACCGTGTACTGGAGCTGGTCGACGACCAGCGCGTGCCGGATCGGGATCATGAACGACCTGTTCGTCGCCCCCCATGCCCGTGCGCGGGGGATCGCCGAGGCGCTGATCGAAGCGTGCCGCAGCGTGTGCGCCGATCGCGGCGCGCCCAGCCTGCAATGGCAGACCGCACCTGAGAACCTGCGAGCGCAGGCGGTCTACGACCGGGTCGGTGGTACTCGGTCCCAGTGGATCGACTACTCGTTGCCGGTTGGGTCTTCACCCGACGCGTGAGCGCCCTCTCCCCTTTCGGGGCCCAGACCCGTAGCAGGTACTTCGACGATGGGCGGTGCCTGGCTCGAACAGGCGACCTCCTGCTTGTAAGGCAGGCGCTCTACCAGCTGAGCTAACCGCCCCTCGGGCATGGTAGCCACGGGTTCGGGGGTCGCCGAGGGCTCACGCATGCCCATCGCTAGCATCGGCTGCGGCATGGAGCTTGGCATCGAAGGTAGGGCCGAAACCGCGCTCGCGCTGCTGGTGGATGGCGGCGCGACCGGGAGCGTGTAGCCGGGCGTGTTCGACCCCCAGCAGCTGAACGAGCTTCTGCGGCGCAAGCTGAACGACGTGCCAGGACAGCTCGGCGAGGGCGTCACCCGGGCGGTTCGCGCAACCCCGCAACATCGGCTCGAGCAGCTGATGGAGTCACCGGCGCGGCGGCTGATCCTCGAGGGGATCTTCTGGCAGCTTCCTCAACACTTCGACAGCTCCGCCGCCGACGGAGTGCGGTCCACGGTCCGCTGGCGAATCACGGGCAGGGCAGACGCGGAAGCGGACGTCTACGCAGTCCAGATCGCCGATCGTCGCTGCGACGTGACCCGGGGCGAGCCCGAGTCAGACCCGCAGGTTACGATCACGGTCGACGGGGCCGAGTTCCTGAAGCTCGTGCTCGGCGCATCGGACCCGCTACGAGCCTATCTGGGGCGCCGGCTCGCGGTCGAGGGCGACGTGATGGCCGCCGCCAAGCTGCTGTCGCTATTCAAGCTGCCGGGATCCGCCGAATAGCAGGCTCGTCGTGTCGGTCGCGACCCGTCCGCTTGACCGCGGCGCCGTCAGATGATCGAATCGCCTCAACGCAAACCATCAAGGGGGCAGCATGTCGATAATGATGGGGCTTCGTGTGTCGGTCGAGCCAGCGCGCTTCGAGCAGGTCGTCAACAGCAATTCGGAGCGCCTCAAGCAGATCGCCGAGCGCGCCAAGCAGCTGGGTGCGCTGCATCACCGCTTCTATGCAAATGAGGCGGGCGGTGAGATCCTCGTGGTCGACGAGTGGGAGAGCGCCGACGGCTGCCGGGAGTTCTTCTCGAGCTCGCCCGACATCGAGGAGATGATGGGCGAAGCGGGAGTGACCAGCCGCCCAGAGCCGGTTTTCTGGCGCGAGCTTAATTCCCCTGACAAGTTCTGATCGCGACCGCGAGCACCGAGGCATCCTGAGCACCTCTTCCGAACTCGTCCGCGGCGTCGATTTCGTCGGCCTCCCGACCCGCGACCTCGAGGCCGCGGTCGCGTTCTACGGCGAGACGCTTGGGCTGCCGCGCTCGGTCTACATCCCGGAGCGGCACTACTCGGAGTTCGAGACGGGCAACCTGACACTCAGCGTCTACAACGCCGAGAAGATGGGAATCGGACACAACGTCAGTCCGAATCCGGTTGCGCTGCACGTCGACGACGTGGCAGCTGCGCGCAGTGCGCTCGAGCAACGCGGGATCAGCTTCCATGGCGACACGCTCGACACCGGGGTGTGCCACATGGCGCTGTTCGCGGATCCGGACGGAAATGCGCTGATGCTCCACCGACGCTACGCCCCGCGGTCGACTGACGTCTGAGCGCGTCGCTGCCAGCCGTCAGCTCAGGTGCTGGCCCGCGGTGACCACGCCTGCCTCGTAGGCGAGCACTACCGCCTGCACCCGATCGCGTAGCCCGAGCTTCGACAGGATCCTCGCGACGTGTGTCTTGACGGTCGTCGCCGACACGATCAGCTCGCCGGCGATCTCCGCGTTGGACAGACCTCGGGCGATCAAGCGCAGCACCTCCAGCTCGCGGTCGGTGAGCTCGTTCAGCGATTCCGGTGGCTCGAGCGCGCGCGGTCGCTCGTCGAGAAACGTCTCGATCAAGCGGCGGGTCACGGTCGGAGCCAGCAGCGCCTCGCCTTCGGCGACCACATGGATCCCGGACACGAGCTGCTCGGGCGGGACGTCTTTGAGCAGGAAGCCGCTGGCGCCGGCGTACAGCGCGTCGTAAACGTACTCGTCGAGATCGAAAGT
>JAFAZB010000091.1 GCA_019240015.1 Solirubrobacterales bacterium | reverse complement strand
GGATGCCCGGTGCGCGGTACACGAAGTCGTTCAACACGCTGACCGCCGCGTTCCAGGTGCAGGTAGCCGAGCGGCCCCCCGAACAGCACGTCGTGCAGTGGCTGTGCGGCGACGATGACGACGCGAAGCGGACCGTAGCCAGCCTGATCGAGGACGCCGGTTACGTGCCGGTCGACCTGGGCGGGACCGCGGGATGCGAAGTGATGGAGGCGCCGCGTCGCGCCGGCGCGGTCTACGGCGAGGAGTGGCGACTCCCCGAGGCGCTCGAGGTCGTCGCCGCAGTACGCGAGGGCCGGCCGATTCCTGAGACGCCGCAGTATTCGCGGTGAAACTACTCGTGCATCGAGGGGATATAAGAGATGCCGACGATCGAGCCCTCGGCTGAGAGCACCCTCGCGATCGTCTGTCCCCACGGCTCTTCGCGGACCGGATGCAGCAGCCGGTAGCCGGCTGACTCGAGCTCCTCGGCGGCCGCTCGGACCGCGTCCGCACCGGAGACCTCGAACTCCAAGCTGATCTGCGGAACGGTCAGCTCACTGGGCCAGCTGTCGGTTCCAAAGCATGCCTGCGCGGCCTCCCAAAGCGGCCACACCCCGAAATGCTTGCTGCCGGCGATCTCGTGGCTGTACAGGTAGTCGCCCGGGCCGTCGAGCGGCAATCCCAGGGTCTCGATCAACAGTCGATGGCTCTGGGGTGGATCGGGGGTGACCACGCTCACGGTCGCGATGAACTCGATCTTCATTGGCTTTCTCCTCGTGCGCTGCGAGCATGTAACCAGGCGTCCACGGCGACGTCTTGAACGAAACGGACATGTACCGCGAGTGCCGCCCACCTTCACCCCTGCGTAACGCGATCGCCTGTTTCTGGGTTCGGAGCGGGCAGCGCGAGCGCGTGCGCGTGATCCCAGATGGGTGCGTCGACCTTGTGTGGCGACACGGTGCCGGGACGCGGGTCGCCGGACCCGACACGCGCCACTGGCTCTCGGAGTGCGGTCCCGATGAGCTGCTGCTCGGAGTCCGGTTCCTGCCCGGTGCCGGCGGCCCAGCCCTTGGCGTATCCCTCGAGGAGCTACGCGACGATCAGATCCGGGTCGAGCAGCTCGGGCGTTTGCGCCGCCTCGGACTCGGGGGTGACTGCACGCCGCGCGAGGTGTGGCGCCGGCTGCCAGAGATCGCGGCGGAGCTGGTCGGATCGGGCCCGCCCGACCGCGCCGTGCAGTATGCGGCCGCACGTCTGCTCGACTCCGGCCAGCGCGTCGAGCCGCTCTCGGACGAGCTCGGCGTCAGCGATCGCCACCTCCGGCGGCGCTTCCACGCCGCGGTGGGGTACGGCCCGAAGACACTCCAGCGGGTGCTGCGCTTGCTCCGGTTCCTCCGCGCTTCCGACGGCGACCTGGCTCGCGCCGCCGCCGCTGCCGGCTACAGCGATCAGGCCCACCTCACGCGCGAGTGTCGCCGGCTGACCGGGCTGAGCCCGTCCCAGCTGCTCAGCGAGCGGCGCGCCCGACCGGACGTTGGCGCGCGCCGAGCGCGCCTGCCGTCGGCTGTCGTATCAGGCCGCGCGTGCTTGCCGACGCCTGTCTGATTACGCCGGCCGACGCGCGGCAGCGCGTGCGGTCATCTGCAGCTCGCGTCGGACACGCCGTACCGCTCACGGAACACACGGCTGAAGAACGACATGTTGCGGAAGCCCCAGCGGTAGGCGATCGCGGAGACCGACTCGCCCCTGCCGCGCAGCAGATCCGCGTGGCAGCGGCTGAGTCTGCGCTTACGAATGACCGCGCCGACGGTGTCGTCTGTGCACTCGAACAACCGGTGCAGGGTACGGAGCGAGATCGCGTTCGCGTTCGCGATCGTCGCCGGGGAGAGGCTTGGGTTGCGGAGGTTCGTATCGATGTACAGCCGTACGGCCACGAGCTGCGCCGCGGTCTGGGGTTGCGGTTGGGGGTCGTCGCGTGTGCCGACGACCGCTCGCGCGATGTCCAGCGCGGCATCCGCGACTGCGTCGCGCGCCGCGACGTCGAGGCTGCTGACGACCGGCATGAGGGAGCCCAAGAAGCTTCCCATCAGCCTGGCGGCGGGATGGTCGGACCGGAACGGCTGGCCGACCATCGTCTCGTAGCCCGGTGCCTCGATTACCAGACGCTCCCGTGGGACGATCAGCGTTTGGTTATCCACCCTGCCGAACGTCGCGAACCCTCCGCGGCGCGCGGTGTCCCACATCACGAGCTCGCCGGCACGAAGCACGACCGGCTTGCCCTCGAAGTCCATGCCGATCGCGCCGCGGCGCATGTACAGCAAGCCGACGAGGTCAGGATCGCTGGCGGCGATCTCGGCCGGGCCCCTCCGGCCGTTGCCGCGGTCGTGCACGGTCTGGACGAGCGCAAGGCTGCCCAGCCGCCAGCGCGAGGTGCTGGCGGAGAACGCCTCGCCGGGCCCCGGCACGGCCTGGACCGCGAAGGCGAACGTGTAGGTCCGTGCGAGCACCTCGCGCCAACCCTCTGTGAGGTTCGCAGTCTCGACGTCGTGCAGATCGCACGACACGTCGCCCAAGGCCGGCTGCATCGTCATCCACTCCTCGTCGCGCGGGGTACCTTAGAGTCGAGTCCGAGGGCATGCAAGACGGCCGCGTTGGTAGCCCGGACTCTTTTCGCTGCGTGCCGACCCGTTTTCTGCTCATGCCAGATATCTCGTATCGGTTTGGTGCCGGCTCGATGCGACATATACATGGCGTCACACTTATTGCGGCTTAGCTCACCTGAGGGAGGTGACTCGTGTTTGCGAGTCCGGGCCGGTTCACGTCGGGAGGCGCCGATCTGCACCATCGGGTGCGGCGATTTCGCGGGCTCTCACTGCGTCAAGGGCGCCGATCTGTAGTCGTCGCGCTCCTTGTCGTCCTGAGCATCGGGGCGTTGGCGGCTGGCGCTGCGGCGGACGGAACTCATCGCCAGCGGCAGCCGGAGATGCATTTCGGCGACCGGATCAGGGTCGCGACGGTGTGTTTTAGCGTGACCAACCCGGCCGGGGGTCGTAGCACGCTGTACGGGTTGCGCTATACCTCTGAGAGGGGGAGCTACTGGTGGCGTGGGCGCGCGGCCGACCGGGACCAGGGTCCGACGCCCGCGATCGTGCTCGTGCACGGGATCGCGTCCTCGACCGAGAACTGGGACTTCTCGCCGACATGGTCGGTGGCGAGGGCGCTGGCTGCGGCGGGCTATGTCGTGTTCTCCTACGACCGCCTTGGCTACGCCAAGAGCACCTATTTTGAGCAGCCGGGTGGCGGCTTTACGCTGACCACGGCGGCGCATCGCGCGGAGCTGCACGAGGTCGTCGGCGCGGTCCAGACCGGCGGTTACACGACGACCGCAGGCAGCGATTGCTCTGCTCTGCAGACGCCGGCCAGGACTCGCAATCCCAAGGTGGTGATCATCGGTCACAGCGCGGGCGGCTGGATCGTGGCGGGGTACCCCGGTACCTACCACGATGTGGCGGCGATGATCCAGACCGATATCAACGGCTCGAACGCCCAACCGCCGCCGGGGACGCCGATTCCGCCTGGCCCGTCGACTGCGGTCACGCCGGATCCGAACCACCCCGACTACTTCCAGTTCTTCCAGACAAGCCAGGCGTGCGAGAACTTCAACGTCTATCCGCCCGGTGAGGTCAACTACATTGTCCAGATCGCGTGCGCTCCCCCGTTCCTGGAGTCCCCGTACGGGGAGCTTCAGGACTTTGGGGTGAAGTTCACCCAGAACGACGCGGCGATCGACAACATCGGGCCTTCGATCCCGGTGCTGTTGACCTCGGGCGACCACGACGGCGTCGATCCGCCCGTAGACGCCGCCGCCGACTATGCGTATTACCAGCAGCACTGCGGCTGCGATGTCACGAAGCTGCTGCTGCCCGATACGGCGCATCTGTTCATGGTCCATCAGTCGCTCCCGCTGTGGGTCAACTACGTGGTCGACTGGTTGAGCGTGAAGGGCCTGGCGCCCGCCCGGCCCAAGCCCCCTGTCCGTTGCACCGACTGCGTGGTGCCGTTCGTCCGCTGAGGCGCCGCCTGGAACCCCGCGAGCTTGCGTGCCCGATCGCCGCAATCCGGGCGGTCGGCCCGCGGCCGAACTAATGAGAGAGGCCCGGCTTGATCACCAAGAGCAGCATTTGAACTCGAGATGGCGCCCGTGCCTGCTGGCGATCACGCCCTCGGCTGAACGCGCATGCCGGGCACCACCCGGCGCCGGGAGTGACGGGGTTGCGTTCCCGCTCGGGGGCAGGGCGAAAGGTTGATTCGATCGGAGGTATATGAGGCTTAATCACGTAAAGATGGCGGTTCTCGCGGGCGTCCTGGTTGTTTCGCTCGCCGCCGCTTCGACTAGCCAGGCGCGCGCTAACTGGGTCGACGCGTGGACTACCGGGGCACAGGCGGCATATCCGACCGGCTACCTGGTCGGCCAGCCGGGGATCGTCGGCACGATCGGTCCGAATGCCACGGGCCCGCTGCTGACCTTCGCATTCCCGAAGAACGAGGCCCAGAACCAGACGCTGCGGATGATCGTCCACCCCAGCATCGGCGGCCAGGTCTGGAGACTGAGGCTCACGAACGTGTTCGGGACGAAGGCGGTGACGTTTGGCGACGTCAGGCTGGCTCTTCAGGCGTCCGGAGCGACGATCGTGCCGGGCACAAGCCAGAGGCTCACCTTTTCCGGCAAGCGCTCGGTCAGCGTGCGAACGGGCCACGACGTTCTCAGTGATCCGGTCCAGCTCTCGCTCCCAACGCGGCCCACCACGGATCTCGCCGTGAGCATGTATGTCAAGGGCACGTCCGGGCCGATGACCTGGCACGCGGCGTCGTTCGAGACGTCGTACGTTTCGAATCCGGGCACCGGGGACCGCACCGGAGACCCGTTCGACGGCGCGTTCCCGAACTCCACGACGTCGTGGTTCTTCATCTCGGCCCTCGAAGTGCAGCGACCCGACGCCGGGACGGTGATCGCCTTCGGAGACTCGATCACGGACGGCTTCTACTCGACGATCAACGGCAATGACCGCTGGCCGGATCAGCTGCAACGCCGCTTGAACAGGTTCGAATCGGGAGGGGGACTCCAGCTCTCGGTTGTGAATGAAGGGATTGCCGGCAACATGATCACGCCGATCGGGCGGCTGCCGGGCGGGTGCACGCCGTGCGATGGCACGCCCGCGGTCGACCGGCTCGGTCGTGACATCTTCAGTCACCCGAATGTCCGCGCCGTCGTCTTCCTCGAGGGCATCAACGACCTGGGCGGCGGTGGTGCCACCGCAGACCAGGTCATCGCCGGCCTGCAGGAGGTGGTCGCGCGGGTCCACGCGCATGGCATCAAGATCATGTGCGCCACTCTGACCCCGTCAGCGGGAACGAACGTCGACGGGCTCGCGAATTACGGCACGGCGCAGACCAACGCCCGTCGCGTGGCGGTCAACAACTTCATCCGCACGAGCGGGACGTGCGATGGAATGGCCGACTTCTCGGCGGTGACCGAGGACCCCCTAAACCCCGGACACCTGCTGCCGCCGTTTGACCTCAACTCGAGCGTCGGCGGCCCCGGGGACAACCTGCATCCGGATCGCGCGGGCTTGCTCGCGATGGCCAATGCCATCAATCTGAGCCAGCTGCAGCGGTTCGCAAGCAGCTCCAAGCCGCACTGACGACGCCAGGGGGCCGGTCCGGCCGGGACCGGCCCCGCTCGGCGTCACGCCAGCATTGGCGGTCGATGCCGGAGGAGGGACTCGAACCCCCGACACGCGGATTATGATTCCGCTGCTCTAACCGACTGAGCTACTCCGGCGGGCGCCGGGGCAGTCTAGCGGCGAGTCGGCGCCTGGCTGGAGGCCCAACGGCCGTGCTGATGGGCTTCGCCCCGGCCGGTCGGGGTGGCCGCCATATGATCTTCCGATGCCAGATCTCGGGCCGGCCGTCGACACCGTGGTCAGCCGTTGCCTCGCGGTCCGGGGCGGCGAAGAAGTGCTGGTGATCGTCGACGCTGCCACGCTGGCGATCGGCCAGGCGCTGCGTGACCGGGCTGCGGCGGTGGGGGCGGACGCGATCCTCGCGACGATGGACGAGCGCGCGAACGACGGCGCGGAGCCTCCGCGGACCGTCGCCGCGGCGATGCGCGCCTGCGACGTGTTCATCGCGCCAACAAGCAGATCGCTGAGCCACACCACGGCTCGTAAACGTGCCAGCGACGCGGGCGTCCGCGGCGCCACGATGCCGGGCGTCACCGAAGAGATGCTCGCGCGGGCGATGGCGGTCGACTTCGACTTGATGGCTGCCCGCTCGCGCGCAGTCGCCGAGCTGCTGAACCAGGCGAGCGTCGCCGAGCTCAGCTGCCCACTGGGATCGCGGCTCGGACTCGACCTGGAGGGGCGCGCCGGGATCGCGGATGACGGTGACCTGACCGCCGAGGGCTCGTTCGGCAACCTGCCCTGCGGCGAGGGCTTCATCGCGCCAGCGGGTGGAGAGGGCCAGGTGGTGGCCTCGAGCCTGGGCTCGCTCGGCCTCGCGGACCAACCCGCCACGCTGACGGTGGAGGGCGGCAGGCTCGTCGCCGCCGAGCACGGAGCCGGTCCCGAACTGCTGCGCCAGCTGCGGCTGCACGGCGAGCTTGGAACGAACCTCGCCGAGCTGGGAGTCGGTACCAACGACCAGGCAAGGCTGACCGGCAACGTGCTCGAGGACGAAAAGATCCTCGGCACCGTGCACGTGGCGTTCGGGGCCAGCGCCGGGATCGGAGGCAACGTGTCGGTCCCCGTGCACCTCGACGTGGTCGTGCTGGACGCCTCGCTCGAGATCGACGGTCGCCCGGTGCTCGACGCCGGCCGCTTCGTGCTCGACGTTTAAGGCTGATGGACACCCTGCTGGCGGTTCCGAACGTCTCTGAGGGGCGCGACGCCGGCGTGATCGAGTCGGTCGCGGGAGCGCTGCGCTCGCACGCCCGGCTACTCGACGTGCACTCGGACCCCGATCACCATCGCAGCGTCTTCACGCTCGCGGCGCCCCCCGGGCAGCTGGCCGAGGCGGTCCTGCGCGGTGCGCAGCAGGCGCTCACGAGCATCGACGTCACAGCCCATCAGGGCGTGCATCCACGCATCGGGGCGATCGACGTGGCGCCGGTCGTGTACCTCGATCCACGCGCGCGAGGCGCCGCCTGCGCCGAGGCGCTGGTGCTCGCCGATCTGCTGGGTGCGGAGCTCGGATTGCCGGTGTTCCTGTACGGAGCGCTGGCGGGCGGGCGCACCCGAGCGCAGCTGCGCCGCGGCGGGCCCGGGGAGCTGCGGCGCCGGATCGCCGCCGGCGAGCTCGCACCGGACTTCGGGCCTCGCGCGCTGCATCCCACCGGCGGAGCGGTGCTGGTCGGGGCCCGGGCGCCGCTGATCGCGTTCAACGTGGAGCTGGCGGCGCCCGCGACGCTCGAGGATGCGACGGCGATCGCCGCGAGCATCCGCGAAGGGGGCCCCCACGGTCTCACTGGCCTGCGCGCGATCGGGCTGTGGCTCTCGCGCCGGGGAGTCGCCCAGGTATCGATGAACGTCGAGGACCACGCCGCAACGCCGCTGGCGGCGGTGGTGAGCGCGATCAGCCGCTACGGCACGCCGGCCGAGGCCGAGCTGGTGGGCCTGGCGCCGCGGGCGGCGTTCGACGGGTTCCCCGCGGAGTTTCCCGTGCGCGGCTTGCGCACGATCGAGGACGCCCTGGGGGCGCTCGCATGAGCCCGTTTACGGCGTAAGCTGCAATATCTCATGGCCCAGACCAAGCGCAAGCGCCGCAGCAAGCACCGCGGTACCGCCGCGGGCACGATCGAGGCACGGGGGCGAACCGGCCGTCCGCCCACCGCCGAGGAGCGAAAGAAGCAGGCCCGACTGGACGCTCGCGAGCGTCGTCTGAACACGCCCCCGACCTGGGACGGGGCGCTCAAGCGGGCCGGCCTGGCGGCGGCGCTGATGTTCGTGTTCCTGCTCGTGACCTCGAAGGGGAACATCGCGGCGTCGGTCCTGTTCGCCGTGTTCGCGTTCGCTCTGTACGTGCCGTCCGGCTACTACCTGGAGCGGTTCCTCTACCGCCGGCGTCAGCGCAAGAAGGCCGAACTGAGGTGAGCGCCGAGCAACGGCAGGCGGAGCCCGCAACGCAGCTCGATGTGCGCATGTTCACGGTCGGCCCGGTCCAGGAGAACTGCTACGTGGTGCGGACGACGGGGAGCCCCGACGCGCTGATCGTCGATCCCGGCGATGAGGCGGACCGGCTGCTCGCCGCGCTGGACGGGCTCGGGGTGCAGCGAGTGCATGCGATCCTCCTGACACACACCCACTTCGACCACATCGGCGCCGTCGCGCCGGTGGCGAGAGCGACCGGCGCCCCGGTGTGGTGTCCACAGCTGGAGACCGACGTGCTGGCGAACATCATGGATTACGTCCCATGGCCCGGGTTCGGTCCATTCGAGAGCTATCGAGCCGATCATACGGTGAGCGGCGAGGAGACGCTGACGCTCGCCGGAATGACGATTGACGTGCTGTTCACTCCGGGTCACAGCCCTGGCCACGTGAGCTATGCGATCCGCGCCGCGGGCGCGCTGTTCTCGGGCGACGTGCTGTTCCGAGGCTCGGTCGGCCGGGTCGACCTTCCCGGCGGTGACTGGCCGACGCTGCTGGCGTCGATCGAGTCGCTGATCGGCGCGCTGCCGGCGCAGACCACGGTCTATCCCGGTCACATGGGAATCACCACGCTCGGCGCCGAGCGCGCCACGAATCCGTTCCTGCGCGAGCTCGCGCACGACTGACGTGCCACTCATCCAGGCCCCGCGTGGCACGTTCGACGTGCTTCCTGCCGACGCCGCGCGGCGCGCCGTGCTCCAGTCACACGCCGAGCGGGTGCTCGGCGGCGCCGGCTATCGACGCATCGAGACGCCCGCCTTCGAGGCGACCGAGCTGTTCGCGCGCGGCGTGGGCGAAGCGACCGACATCGTGCAGCACGAGATGTACACGTTCGACGACGGCGGCGGGCGCTCGCTGACGCTGCGCCCGGAGGGGACCGCGCCCGTGTGTCGCGCATATCTCGAGCACGGGATGCACAAGCTGCCCCAGCCGGTGAAGCTGTGGTACCTGTCGCCGTTCTTCCGCGCCGAAGCACCC
>JAFAZB010000078.1 GCA_019240015.1 Solirubrobacterales bacterium | reverse complement strand
TCGTCGAGAGCGTTGTGTCCGACTCGTCGATCTCGAGGATGTGGCGGGCGTAGGTCTGGCAGGTATACGGGATGTCGTGGTGTAGGTGCACGACGCCCTTCGGCTTGCCGGTGGAGCCAGAGGAGTAGAGCCAGAACGCCATGTCGTCGCGATGCGTGTCGAGCGTCGTCACCTCCGCGCCCGCGTGCTCGGCGAGCAGCTCCTCCAGCGGGTCGGCACCCTCGCCCTCGCCGTTGGCGGACCAGACCCGGGGGCGCGAGGGCAGCTCATCGAGCACCGCCGCCAGCTTGTCGGCGACGGCGCTTTCGACGACGACGACCTCGGCGTAGGAGTCACGCAGGTAATGGGCGAAGTTCTGTGGGTTGTCGAGAAATGCGACGGGCACCGGTACCGCGCCGATCCGCATCGCCCCGAGAAAAGCGGTGGGCCACGCCGGCGTGTCGTCGAGGATCAGCAGTACGCGCTCCTCACGCCTCACCCCGACCTCGCGCAGCGCCGCCGCGAACGCCTGGGTGCGTGCGGCCAGCTCCGCATATGTGACGGTCTGCGACCCGCAATGGACGGCGAGCCTCTCACCGCGTCCAGCCTCGAGATTGTGGTCGAGGATCTCGCAGGCGTTGTAACGCTCTGGCAGCTCTCGGATCGTCACCGTGGACATCTCGCTCTCCTACTCCTTCGGACGCGGCGCGGGTGCGCGGTGCCCCCGAACGCGGCGTGCTGATCACCCGATTCCTCCACCCATGAGGGCAAGTTAGCGCGCCCGGACGCCGTGAGTCAAGAAAAGATACTTAGGGCTGCGACTCAGGCGTGGAGGCGTACGATCGCGTCTTCCTCGACCTCTAGCACCCGGCGCTGTTCGGCGAGCAGATCGACGTGTCCGAGCACTTCGCAGAGCGTCAGAAAGGCCTGGGTCAGCGCGCGTTCTCCCCACATCGCCCGCGCCACCTCGTGGGCGGCTCGGGGGCGCTCCACGATCATCGAGTGGATCTTCTCCGCGCGCCGAGCGTGAAATCGCAAGCGCTCATCGATCAGCGCCGGCACATTGCGCACCGGCGGTCCGTGCCCGCCGAGCACGATCGCGGGACGCAGACTCCGGGTCCTTCTCAGCGACGCGAGATAGGCGGGTAGCGGATGGGGCCGACACGGCTCGTCGAGCGCGCGCCGCGCGTCGGATTCGTCGAGGGGAAGGGCGATGATCGGGTTCGAGGAGATGTGCTCGAGCAGGTGGTCACCACCCAGCATGATCCGCTCTCGAGCATCCCAGAGCAGCGTGTCTGACGGCGAGTGGCCTGGGGCATGGATGATCTCGAACGTGTGAGCGTGCAGCTCCAGGCGCTCGCCGGAAACCAGCAGGCGGCTCGCCTGGGCCGCGCCGCCCCACCCATGCTGGGCGCGGGCCACGGCTCGCAGCACCGTCGCGACACCCTCTGGCACGCCGTGTCGGCACATCAGGCGCTGGGCGAGGGCGTCGTTGCCCTCGGCATATGCCGGCCAGCCGGCGAGCGGCGCCGCGAGCGCGTCGAGCACCGCAAGCTCCGCACCGCTGCGGCTCAGAAGCGCGGACGTCAGGCCGTGGTGGTCGACGTGCTGATGGGTGACGACGAGCAGCTCCAGGTCGGCGACGGCATATCCGATCTCGTTGAGCCCAGACTCGAGCGCGAGCAGGGATGTCGCGGAATTGGGCCCGTTGTCCACCAATGTCAGCGGCTCGTCCTCGACCAGATAGGCGTTCACCGGGCCAACGCGAAACGGCGTCGGCACCTCGATCCGGTGGAGGCCCGGAGCGACGGCTTGAACCGACGCGCTCACGCCGAGGGTGGGCGGATACCGCGCGTGACCGGAGCGGGGCGGCTAAGCCGCCGACCGCGGTGTGCGATGGCGCACGACCACTGACTTGGACTCGGTGTACTCGTCCATCGCTTCGCGACCGTGCTCCTTGCCATAACCACTGGCACCGAGGCCTCCAAACGGTAGTTCGTCGTAGAGACGTTGAGGAGAGTTGATCCAGGTGTAGCCGGCCTCCAGCCTGCCGGCCGCGTGGGTCGCGGCGGCGAGGTCACGCGTCCAGATCGACGATCCGAGCCCGAACGGTGACTTGTTCGCACGTTCGATCGCCTCGTCGAGATCGGCCACCGACCAGACCGGAAGCACCGGTCCCAGCACCTCCTCGGTCGCCAGCCGGGACTCGGAGCCGGGCTCTGAGATGACGGTGGGCTCGAAGTACCAGCCGGACTCCAACTCAGAATCGGCCGGACGCCCGCCGCCGATCAGCACCTCTCCCCCGGAGTCGATCCCATCGGCCAGTTGCGCCTCGAGGCGGTCGCGCAGGGCTTCCGTGTGAAGCGGACCGAGGACTGTTCCTCCCATTGTCGGCGGCCCGACCTTGAGCTTCCGGACACGGGCGAGCAGCCGCTCGAGGAACGTATCGAGCGCTGCCGCGGTGCAATACACGCGCTTGACGGCCAGGCAAGATTGGCCGGCGTTGAAAAAGCGTCCCACGCTCGCGGCGCTCGCCGCGCCATCGAGATCCGCGTCGTCGCAGACGATGAACGGGTCCGACCCGCTGAGCTCGAGCGCGACCCGCTTTGCACCCGCGGCCGCTGCCGCGGCGACGCGCTCGCCGGTCGCGGTCGTGCCCGTGAACGCGACCTTGCGCACGAGTGGGTGGCGGACCAGTGCCTCCCCGGCCTCCGCATCCCCGCATATGACGTTGAGCACACGCGCGGGCAAGCCGCCCTCGTGCAGCAGCTCGGCGATCCGCAGCGTGGTCAGCGGCGTGGTCGGGGCGGGCTTGGCCACCACTGTGTTGCCGGCGACGATCGCTGGCGCGATCTTGTTGGCGAGTAGCAGGGTCGGAAAGTTCCAGGCCACGATCGCGGCCACCACGCCCATTGGGCGACGGACGACGAGGCCATAGGTGTTGTGGTCGAGGTCGGGAAGGTGACTGCCGCGGAGGTCTCGGGCCAGTCCCGCGTAGTGCTCGAGCGTGATCACGAAGCGGTGGATCTCGAGTCCCGCTTCGCGCAGTGTCTTGCCGTGCTCGGCGGTCAGCAGCCGAGCCAGCTCGTCGCGATGAGCCAGCACCCGACGAGCCCCGCGGTGCAGCAGCTCGCCTCGGCGACTGGCGCGCGTGTTCCACCAGGGCTCGAAAGCACTGGCCGCCGCCTGCACCGCGGCGTCCACGTCCTCGGCGGTGGCCTCGGGCACCGTGTCTACAGGCTCGCCGCCCGCGGGACTGGCTACCGTCGTTCGTTCTCGTTCGGACCGGGTGAACTCGCCGGCAATGAACATCTCGGCCACAGAACCCTCCCTTGCCAACCTCCCGGGCGGGGAAGCGAGGATATCAATTCGTGACCGACACTGCGGTCGAGGCCCTGATCACCACGCTCCGGGCGCGTATTCAGCCCGCATCGAGTGGAAGTCGACCAGATCGCCACAGTGGGCGCACCTCAGCTCGGGAGAGGCGAGCCCTCCGCAGCCCTTGTGATACAGGCGCACGGGCGGCTCGTCCACCTTGTAGCGATCGCCCCAGCGCATCAGCATCAGCAGCACCGGGTAAAGGTCCGTTCCCTTCTCGGTCAGCCGATACTCGTAGCGGTCGGGGGCCTGCTGATAGCGGACGCGATCAAAGATGCCTTCGGCTGTCAGACGCCCGAGGCGGTTGGAGAGCACGTTGCGCCCAACCCCGAGGCGTTGTTGGAAGGTGTCGAAGCGACGGGTTCCGCGAAACGCCTCACGAATGATCAGCATCGTCCACCGCTCGCCGATCACCGACCATGTGCGCGCCAGTGAGCAGTAGACCTCACTGAGCTCTCCGTGCTTCATCGTCCAGCCCCGCGCACGAGGCTCGGCTTGCGTCGCTGCGGCGTCTCTGGGGTGTTGCGGAGGACTCATGGCGGGAGGATCGGACGACTACCTCCCGTGAGCGTATCGGCATGCCACCGGAAAACATGTCGGCACCCCGGCAAGTGGAGCGAAGCCCGGCGTGCTCAGTGCCTACTTGCGTTCGCGCCGGCGCACGACCACCGCCTTCTGATCGGTGTAGTAGTCGAATGCCTCGGAGCCGTGCTCCTTGCCGAATCCGCTGGCCTTGATGCCACCAAACGGAAGCTCGTCATAGACCTTGGTCGGTGAGTTGATCCACGTGTACCCGCACTCCAGGCGCTCGGCAGCCTCCGTCGCCGCATCGAGGTCTGACGTCCAGACGGAGGATCCGAGGCCGAACGGCGAGGCGTTGGCGTACTCGATCGCCTGATCGAGGTCGCGCACGCGCCAGATCGGCAGCGCGGGCCCGAACACTTCCTCGGTCGACATCGGCGAGTCGTGCGGCGGCTCCAGCACGATCGTTGGCTCGTGGAACCAGCCGTCGCTGAACTCCGCACCGTCGGGGCGCCCTCCGCCGGTCAGCACCTCGCCCCCCTGCTCGAGCGTGCGCCGGAGCTGATCCTCTAGGGAGTCGCGCTGGCGCTCGCTGTGCAGCGGCCCCAGCTGCACGCCTTTCTCGGTTCCGTGACCGACGGTGAGCCGGCGAGCCTTCTCGACGATCGCCGCGACGACCTCGTCCGCCACCGATTCGTCCACGTACAGACGCTTGACCGCGAGGCAGGCCTGGCCGCAGTTGAAGAAGCGCCCCATCGACGCGGCGCTCGCCGCCTTGGCGGGGTCGGCATCGCCGAGGATGATCATCGGGTCAGAGCCACCCAGTTCGAGCGTGAGCCGTTTCATCCCCTCGGCGGCCGCCGCCATGATCCGTTGGCCGGTTGGCGTCGAGCCGGTGAATGCGACCTTGCGCACCAGCGGGTGCGTCACAAGCAACTCGCCGATCTCAGACCCGCGGCCGGGCAGGACGTTGAACACACCTGCGGGGAGACCGGCCTCGTGCATGATCGCCGCCAGCCGCAGCGTGGTCAGCGGCGTCGTGTCCGCGGGCTTTGCGACCACCGTGTTTCCGGCCACCAAGGCGGGCCCCAGCTTGTTGGACAGCAGCGTGGTGGGGAAATTCCACGGGACGATCGCAGCCACAACTCCGAGCGGGCGGCGCAGGACCTGACCGCTGACGCCGGGATCCAGACCGAGGACGAAGATCCCTCGTAGCTCCTTGGCCAAACCCGCGTAGTGCTCGAGCGTCTCGGCCGCCTTGTTCAGCTCGATCCGCGCCTCACGCAGCGGCTTGCCCTGCTCTCCGGTCAGCAATGGCGCGAGCTCATCCACGGCGGCCCGGATCGCCCTCGCCCCATGGGCCACGATCTCGCCACGCTCGGCGACTCCCCGTGCCGACCACTCGATGAACGCGTCGTGCGCGGCGCTCACCGCGCGCTGCACGTCCTCGCCGCCGCAGACCCCGACGCGGCCGACCACCTGCTGCGTGGCCGGGTCATGGATCTCCTGGTTGGACTCCCCGAGCGGCTCTGCATTGCCTGCGATGAAGGGGCCTAATTCGACCACGGTCTCGGTTGCGCTCACGGGTTCCTCCCTGCTGCTTGGGTGACGGTATCGATTTGCAACTGATGCCTAAGGGTAGGTGCTAGCTCGTGCTGACCGAACTCCACGGGCTGCGCATCGAATACGAGGAGATCGCGGGCGACCGATCGCAGCCGGCGCTGGTCTTGCTCCACGAAGGGCTCGGCTCGGTCGGTCTGTGGCAGGAGTTTCCCGCCTTGCTCGCGTCGGGCACCGGCCGTCGGGTACTCGTCTACTCCCGCTTCGGGCACGGTGACTCGGACCCTCCCCCGAGACCTCGCACGCCGTCGTTCATGCACGAGGAGGCACGCGAGCTCCTCCCGCCCTTGCTCGACGCATGGGGCGTCGAGGATCCGGTACTGATCGGCCACAGCGATGGCGCCTCGATCGCGCTGATCTATGCCGCCGAGCACCCGGTCACCGCGCTGGTCTGCATCGCGCCGCATGTGTTCGTGGAGGAGAAGACGATCGCCGAGATCAGACGCGCCAAGGCGCTCTACGAGGAAGGCAGACGACGCGAGCGAATGGCCGCCCACCACCGCGACGTCGACGCGGCCTTCTATGGCTGGAACGACGTGTGGCTCGATCCCGACTTCCCGTCCTGGAACATCGAGGAAATGTCGTCGGCGATCGACGTCCCCGTGCTGTTGATCCAGGGGGACGATGACCCGTACGGCAGCCTTGCCCAGATCGATTCGGTGGCCCGCCGCGTTCAGGGCCCGGTCGAGCGAGTCGTGCTGGCGTGTCGCCACGCGCCGCACGTGCAGGCAGCCGAGGCGACCTTGGCGGCGATCACGCAGTTCGTGGCTGATCATGGCTCCACGCGGCGCGCGCCGGTCCGGTAGCGCTCCACCAGTGCTTGATACTCGCGCGCCGCGCTCTGCACCCATCCCGCGGAGGAGCCGGCCAGCTCCTTCTTGACCTTGGCGGGCGCGCCGGCCGCGAGGGTTCCCGCCGGAATCTCGGCGCCCTCGGCTACGACGGAGCCCGCCGCGACCATCGCGCCCCGCCCGACGCGAGCGCGCTGGAGCACGATCGCGCCCATCCCCACCAAGGCACCGTCCTCGATCACACAGCCCTCGAGCATCGCCATGTGTCCGACGGTGACGTTCTCCCCCACCAGCGTCGGCAGACCCGCGGCGCAGTGCACGACCGCGTTGTCCTGGACACACGCTCCGCGCCCGACGCGGATGCTTTCGAAATCTCCCCGCAGCACGGTGCCAAACCAAACGCTGGCGCCCTCGGCGACCTCGACCTCGCCGATCAGCGTAGCGGTGGGCGCCAACCAGGCGGCGGCCGCGACGCTCGGCCGGCGACCGTCGAGCTCGACCAGGATGGCCATCTCAGCCCCGGCTCCGCCGGGCCCTGGCCCGGGTCACCGCCTCGCGATGCTCGGTCGTGGCGATCAGCGAGGTCTGCGTGAGCGCTTCGGCGGCGAGCCCCGCTTGTAAGGAGGCGTCGGCCGCGACCGCCAGCAGCCGCTTGGCCGCGGCATAGGCTTCGGCTGAGCGACTCAGCGCGAGACTGGCTCGTTCCCGCGCCGCCCGCACCACGTCCCCGTCGGGCACCACCGCCGTGAGCAGCCCCACGCGCTCGGCCCCGGCTGCGTCGAGCTCCTCGCCGCCGAGCAGCACGTCGCGCGCGCGCGCGAGGCCGATCAGCTTCACCAGCCGGGTCACGCCGCCGTGGCTCGGGATGATCCCGAGCCGCCCTTCACGGAAGACGATTCGTACGCTCGGCGCGGCCAACCTGACGTCACAGGCGAGGGCCAGCTGCGTGCCTGCGCCGGTGACGGCCCCGTTGATGGCAGCGATCACCGGCTTCTCCAGCTCTTCGATGCTCGCGATCAGCGCCGTGAGTTGGTGCGAATAGAGGCGGAATGCGCTCGGCGTCCACTCCCGCTCGAAGCGAGCCAGATCTCCCCCGGCGCAGAACGACTCACCTGCGCCGGTGAGGATGATCGCCCGCGTTTGCGGATCGCCGGCCGCCTCCTCGAGCGCCTCGCCGAGTGCGCGCGTCAGCTCGTCGTCGAGCGCGTTGCGAGCCTCCGGCCGGGCCAGGCTCAACAGCAGGACGCCCGTCTCGTCAAGCTCGCGACGAAGCGGATCGTCGCTCACGGGTCTCTGCGGATCCGCTCGAACGGCGTATGACAGGCTCGACAGATCCACTGCTCGGTGAGCAGCTGCGGGCCCCAGTCCCCGATCTGCTCGGTCTCCAGCGACCCGCACCACGGGCAGGCTCGGCCGTCGTCGTGGTTCACCCGAGTCGTCGCTGAAGGCTGTTCCATCGGTCCCAGGCGAAGTCGTCGACCCCGACCCGCAAGCCGTTCTCCTCGAGGATCGGAAACACGTCGCTCCTGAATGCTTCGCGCAGCTCGTTGTTGTCGAGCTTGACCAGCCCCTGGCTCTTCAACGCCGCCACGCCTGGCTCGTCTGAGGGCCCGAACCACATCAGCACCTCGGGCAACATCACGTCGATTCTGCGTTGCAGCGTCTCGCGTCCCTGGTCGGTGCGCGCGAGATCTCGCACCCGGCCGTCGGCGTACTTGCGATGAAAGAGCTCCTCCGATGGCACCCGCGCGGCACGCTGACGGAGGTCGTCGTAGCGTGACTCCTCGAGCGCCCTGAACAGAACGGTCATCGCCGGGTCGACCAGGATCAGCGCGGCGACGACATCCGCCCACCATTCCCAGGGCTCGCTCAGCGCGGTCATGCAGTACTTGCGCTCGCGCTCGGCCCCGCGCTGCAAGGAGCCGGGGACGTCGACTACCGGCATCTCCTCGAGCAACGGATACAGCGCGCGCGCATGACCGAGCTCCTCCTGCGCGATCGCAGCCAGCGCGACGGCGCTCTCGAGCGAGGGGCCGCCGGAGAGCCACTCCGAGAAGCGCCGGCCGAGGAAGAACTTGTTGTCGGCCAGCACGACGATCATGTTGACCAGCGCCGCCAGCGCCTCGTCGTCGTCGGTGACCGACCACTCTTCCGGTACGACCCGGTCGAGCTCTGACTCGGACGAGCTCATGCCGTCACCTCCTCACGTTCGGACTCGGGCAGCTCTTCGGCAGGCAGCGGACCGACGATCCACTGGACGCTCTCCTCGGGGACGAGACGGACCTCGAGCCAGTCCTCGAAGCGCTCGCGCGCCTTCGCGCCGGCTGCATCCGCATCATCGGCGGCGATCACACCTTGTCGGGCGACCGGCTTGTCGTACTCCTGGCGGGCGAAGACGAAGTACCTCATGGCGTGCGTATCACCTCGGTGATCTCGGCCTGGCGGGCCACGAACAGCTCTGTCCACTTCCACTGGTCGTAGAGCTTGAATGCGAACACCTCGGCGTCTGAGGGTTCGCTGGCCCCCACCGTGCCGACGTGTTCAAGCGGCTCGTCGGCCTTACGACGGGCAAACACGTCGTAGTACTCCTGCTCGCGCTCGGCCTTCATCACGTCACCCCCAGCTCGTTCATCGTCCGTCGCGCGCGGCGACTGAGATTGCGGTGGGTCCAAGGCTCGAACACTTCTTCGACCTCGACGGTTTCGATGCCCTCGACCCGCAGCAGAGCGTCACGGACGTCGTCCACGATCATCTCCTTGCAGGGACATCCCATCGACGTGTAGGTGATCCGCACCCGAGCCGTCTCGCCTTGCACCACGAGGCCGCGGATCAACCCCATGTCGATCACCGACACGGGATACTCGGGATCGTGCACGTTGCGCAGCGCTGCCTCGAGCGCCTCCACAGATGCGCTCACGCGGCCACCTCCAGAGATTGGGCGAGCTGCTTGTAGCCCCGCTGGATCTGCTCGACCAGCTCTTCGTTGGCCGGGCCACGGCGCTTCCACCGCTCCATCACCTGATCCCAGGAGATCTCACCGCCATCGAAGTCCCAGCGCTTCTCTTGCTCGTCGAACTCGCAAGGGAAGGGCGCATCGATCACCCAGGTCTCAGACTCCTCGTCGTAGTGGGCGGGCACGTCGATCCCGTGTTGCTCGCATAGTGGCACCGCGGTGGACAGCCAGGTCTGTCGCAGCTCGTCGTTGGTCGAGCCTTTCATACCGTAGGAGATCTGCTCACCGTGACGCTTCATCGAGTCGGGCAGACCGAACCACTCGAGCGTCATCATGAACATCCAGTCGACGGCCGCCTGTAGCTCCTGCTTCTGCTCCGGATCGGCGGCCATCGTGGACATCCAGCGCTCGCCGTGGCGCAGGTGGAAGTTCTCCTCGCGCTCGACCTTGACGAGCGCGCGCTTCCATGGCCCGTAGCTCGAGTTTTGGAAGATGTCGTCGAGCAGGCAGAACCCGGCCCGGTCGTAGAAGCCATTGGCGACGACCATCTCCGCCCACGTATCGAGCGGGACGTCGAACGCATACGGATGCCGGAAGTCCTTCGGATCCCGTTCATAGACGAGCTCCTCGATGTCGACTCCGAGGTCTCGAAGGAGCCGGTACGCGATGTGGGCGTGTCCGAGCTCGTCCTGGGCGATCCCAGCTACCGATATGTAGGAGTTGATCTTGGGCGCGTTGCGCGCGGCCCGCATGTAAGCGGGCGCCGAGATCAGCTCCGTATCGCCGGAGACGACCAGCGTGCGCTTCAGGCCCTCGACGTACTTCTCGGTTGCGTATTCGGGCCCCTCGATCAACTTTCCCGCCTTGATCCGCTCGAGCAGTTCTTCCTCGGTCATCCTCGCTGTTCTCCCTTACATTTGACGTTTGCGTGCCTATCGCCACGATTGTGTCACATGTGGCCGTCGGGCTAACGCCACCAGCTTGGTATTCCTTTGATACGCTCCGCCCGGTGGCGGAGACACAGCTGTGGATCTGCGAGCTGTGCGGCTATGTCTATGACCCTGCCGAGGGCGACCCCGACGGGGACGTCAAGGCGGGAATGAAGTTCGAGGACATTCCCGATGACTGGACGTGCCCGGTCTGCGGCGCGAACAAGGACGACTTCTCCCAGCAGGACGAAGCCTCCCTGTAGATGATCGCCGGACCGCGTTACTTCGCCGCGCTCGCCGCGCGACTGCGTTGGGACGCCGATACGCTCGACCTCACCGCCGACGCTGAATCGTGGTCCGCGCTCGATCCTGCGCGCCGCAGTCGGCTGACCGTGTTGCTCGCGGGCTTTTGCATCGCTGAATCCCGCGTCGCCGACGAGCTGGCGCCGTTTGAGCCTGCCGCGAAGGACCCGGCCATGGCGGCGGTGTTCGCTGCACAGCGGGCCGACGAGCGCCGGCACTACCGGTTGTTCGACCGGATCGCCGCGCTCATGCTCGGGGCGCCACCGGGAGACCCCGGCTCCCGACGCAGGTTCGTACGTGCGCTGGTGCCCCCTCCGCTGCTCGACCTGTTCGAGCGCCGATTGCCGGAGACAGCGTCCGCGTTGTCGGGCGGACGCGCTGAGCTCGTAGATGCGGTTGCGCTGTACCACCTGATCCTCGAGGGCGTGGTGCTGAGCGCCGGCCAGCACGCGTTGCTCGCGGAGCTCGGCGATGGCGCTTTGCCCGGCGTGCGGCGCGGCGTCGAGCTGGTCGAGCGGGACGAGCGCTGGCACGTCGGATTCGGCCTGCGGTGCATGCTCGCCCGCGATCCAGGGTCCGCATCGGTCCTCACGCTGCTCGAGGAAGGGCAGGCCGCAATCGGTGCCTGGGGTCCAGCCGTCTCGGCGGAGATTCGATCGCGCGTGCTGGCCCAGCATCGTCGTCGACTGGCGGCGATCGGGTTGATCCCCGAGGCGCGCGCTCATGCCACCGTGGGTCGCTCGGGCTGATCGATCAGCTGATCCGGGTCGACCTTCTTTCCGAACAGCCCGCGCCCGCGTTCGAGCTCATCGGGGCGCCCGGCAGCCAGCACGGCGACGACCGTGTTGCCATCGAGGTACCAGGCACTGAACTCACCCTTCTCGAGTGAGCCGCCGGTTAGGACCCGGTCCCATTGCTTGGCCGGACCGATGTACTCGTAGGACAGCCAGTCGTGCAGATCTGAGAAGAAGTAGGGGATCTCCTCTTCGGGCAGGTCTGCGCCACGCATCGCCGCTGCCGCGCGTCGTCCCTGGGCGGAGGCCACCTCCCAGTGCTCCACTCGCAGCCGTCCGGCCGGGTGTACCGCCGACTCGAACTCCGCTACGTCCCCCGCCGCGAAGATCCCGGCGGCCGAGGACTCGAGCCGTGCATCGACCTTGATCCCGCCGGACTCCCCGAGTTCGAGCTCTGCGCCGCGCGCCAGCTGCACGTCCGGCAGCACCCCGGCTCCCACCACCACGGCCTGCGCCGGCAGCTCGAGCCCGCCCTTCGTCCTGACGCCGCCGACCCTGTCTTCGCCGGTGAACGCCTCGAGGTCCTCGCCGCCGTGGACCGTGATGCCTTTGGACTCGAGCAGGTCTTGGACTGCGCGGCCGACCTCGGGTCCGAAGGTCCGCTCGAGGACAACATCCTCTTGCATGACGATCGTGCAGCGTTTGTCGAGCGCGGCGAGGGTTGCGGCGACTTCGGTGCCGATGTATGAGCCTCCGATCAGGACGACTTCGTCCGCCTGCTCGACGTCGTTGCGGATCCCGTCGGAGTTACCGAGCGTGCGCAGGTAATGAATCCCTCCGAGCTTGCCGCCGTCCACCCGCAATCGCCGGACCATCGCCCCTGTCGCGATCAGCGCGGAACCGAACTTGACGACGTCCTTGTTCGACAGCGCCGCGCGATGCTCGCCGGGAGCCAGCTTGAGCACACTCGTCCGGGTCGCGAGCTCGATCTCCTGCTCCTCCCACCAGCCGGGGGGGGAGAGCAACACCTCGTCCCGCGAGGCGCCGCCGGCGAGGTAGCCCTTCGAGCAAGCCGTTCGGTCATAAGGCGGATCCGGCTCACGTGAGACGAGCAGAATCGAGCCCTCGGCGCCGTCATCGCGCAACGCCCGCGCGCACGCATAGCCGGCGTGGCCGCCGCCGACGATCAGGAAGTCGACTTCCCGGTCGGACACGATCCAGCTACGCCTGTCCGAATGCCGGCTCGCGCTTCTCCATGAACGCAGTCAGGCCTTCCCGAGCATCGCGTGAGCGGAACAGCTGGCCGACGAGCTCGCGCTCCCGGGCCAGTCCATCCTCGAGCGAGAGCCCGATTCCCCCGACAGCCGCCTGCTTGATCGCGCCGATCGCCTCCGTCGCTCCCGCCGCCAGCGCACGCGCGTAGTCGAGCGTCATCGCCTCGGCCTCGGCGGCCGGGAGGAGTCGATCGAGGATGCCAGCAGCGTGAGCCTGACCGGGGCTGATCCGCCGCCCCGTGATCATCAGGTCCAAGGCACGACTGAGCCCGATCAGGCGCGGCAGCCGCTGGGTCCCGCCGTTGCCAGGGAGCAACCCCAGCGTGACCTCCGGGGTGCCCAGCTTGTAGGAACCACGTGCGCCGAAGCGCAGGTCGCAGGCGAGTGCCATCTCCAGTCCACCCCCCAGGGCATGACCCTGGATCAGGGCGATGAACACCTTGGGAATCGATCCGATCCGGCCCAGCGCCCGGTGGGCGACCTCGATCATCGCGGCGCTGTCGTCGGCATCCTGCTCCGCGAACGCTTTCACGTCGGCGCCGGCTGAGAAGAACTTCGGGCTTGCGGAACGGACTACGACCACGTTGCCGTCATCGTCGTCGGCGGCGTTGACGATCGCTTCGCCCAGCTCCTCCATGAACGATTGGTCGTAAGAGTTCGCCGGCGGCTTGTCGAGCGTGATGAAGCCGATCCCGTCCTCAGCGTGGTAGTTGACCATCGTCCCTCCTCTCTAGAGGCCGCCGACAACGACGGACTTGTCCTCGAAGTAGTAGTCCATCGCCTCGATGCCGTGCTCCTTGCCGTACCCGCTCTGCTTGACGCCGCCGAAGGGGAGCTCGTCGTAACCGAAATGGTTCTGGTTGACCCACGTCATCCCGGCATCGAGCTCCTGTGAGACTCGGTTGATGATCCGGACGTCGTGCGTCCAGACCGATGATCCGAGCCCGTACTCCGTGTCGTTGGCGCGTTCGAGCGCCTCGTCCAGCGAGCCCACGCGCCACACCGGCAACACGGGACCGAACACCTCTTCGGTGGCGACGCGCGAGTCGGTCGGTGGGTTCTGGATCACGGTCGGGGTGAGGAAGTAGCCTCGGTCGGGCTCCTCGGGGGGGTCGCCCCCGTAGAGCAGCTCGCCGCCCCCATCGAGGGCGTCCTGGAGCTGATCCATCACGAGCTGGCGCTGACGGTCGGTGGTAAGCGGCCCGATGCGGATCTTCGGCTTCTCGGGCTTCTCCCAGCCTACGCCCGGTTCGTAGCGCTTGACGCCCTCGAGCAGGGCGCTCATGAAATCGTCGTAGACCTCGTCGAACACGAGCAGCCGCTTGCCGGCAAGACAGCCTTGCCCGGCGTTCCAGAATCGCGCGATCAACGCTGTTTTGACAGCGCCCTTCAGATCGGCGTCGGGGCACACGATCACCGGATCAGATCCACCGAGCTCGAGGGTCACGCGCTTCATCTCTGGCGCGGCGAGCTGCATGATCTTCTTCCCCGTAGCGGTCGAGCCGGTGAACGCGATCCGGCGCACCAGCGGATGCTTGATGAGCGCCTCGCCCGTCTCGGCGCCGCCCGTCACGACGTTTACGACCCCGGCCGGAATCTCCGCCTCGATCAGCAACTCCGCGAGCCGCAGCATCGCGAGCGGGGTGTCCTCAGACGGCTTCAACACGATCGTGTTGCCCGCGGCCAGGGCAGGCCCGAGCTTGGTTCCGGTCAGGGTCAGGGGGAAGTTCGACGGCACGATGCCGACGCAGACGCCGACCGGTCGGCGGACGACCATGCCGTAGCTCCGACCGAGGGTCGAGGGCAGCGGCTGATAGACCCCGCGGACCTTGGTCGCGAGATCTGCGTAGTACTCGAGCCCGTGCACGAAGTGCTGGACCTCGCCTCCCGCCTCCATCGCCGGCTTGCCCTGCTCCTGCGTGATCGTCTCGCTGAGCTCCTTGCGATTCGCCTTCACCAACTCGGCGAACGCACGCAGCTTCGCGGCGCGTTCCTCGGCGTCTGTCTCGCGCCACTCCTTGAACGCTCGATCGGCCGCCTGCACCGCCCGATCGACATCTGCGGATCCGGCGCTGGGGACCGATTCGAGGACCTCCTCGGTGGCCGGATTCAGGACCTCGATCTCCTCGCCGGAGCGCGCTGCCTCGCGCTCACCGGCGATCAGCATCTGCACCATGCTCGCTCCTTTTTTATTTGGCCATACCCTAGAGTATGGTTTCGAAACCCACTATCGGGACGTTCGCTGTGCCAGACCGATCGTGGACCTGATCGCGCTTGGATGCAGACCGCTGGAAGGACGTCATCGCGGCGGCCAGCGAAACGGGCGCACCGCGATCGTCACGTCGACGAGCGCGCATCTGCGCTGCGCCTCGTCACAGAACTCGATGCCCCAGAACCACTCGCGTTCGCCACAATGGCGTGCCCGTGCACGAACGTCGACGAGGCCCTCGGTGATCGGCCGCAGGAAGCTTGCCGAGTTGCTCATGCCCGAGCCCGTGCGGTCCTCTCGCCACACGGCGCGCACCGTCGCGACCGAGGCGACCGTTTCCGCCACCGAGCAGTAGATCCCGCCGTGAAGCAGACCCAGCGGCTGCTTTAGATCGTCCCGAACCTCGAATCGGACGTGCGCCGAGCGTGGACTCAACTCGAGCCATTCGAGGCCCAGGAACCCCTCGAAGGTCTGCTCGAACGGAACCAACGGAGCGGGCAGGTCGAGTGAGTCCCAGAGGCGATCCGTCATGGCCCGATGCTTCGGCCTCCACATGCCACCACCGTCTGGCCGGTGACGTAGGACGCGGCCGGCGAGGCCAGAAACGCCACGACCTCCGCGATCTCCTCCGGTTGGCCCATCCGCCCCGCGGGCACTCGCTCGACCATCCGCGTGAGGACCTTCTCCGGCATGCCCGCCGTCATCGGCGTGTCCACCAGCCCCGGTGCGATCGCGTTGACGCGCACATCCGGTGCCCAGTCGATCGCCAGCGCACGCGTCAGGCCGATCAGCCCTGATTTCGCAGCAACATAGTTGCTCTGGCCGAAGTTCCCGAACGCCGCGCGCGAGACGATGTTCACGACCGAAGCGCCAGCGCCCATGCGCCCACGCAATGAGAGCGCGAGCCGCGCCGGCGCGACCAGGTCGACCCGGAGCACCGTGGTGAAGTTCTCGTCGGTCATCGACCCGGCCCGCGCGTCACGGTTGATCCCCGCGTTGTTGACGAGCACTTGTACGCCCCACCCCTGCTGATCGAGCGCATCGCAAACTGCCGCGGGTGCCTGCTCGGAGGTCAGGTCGGTCGCCACGTAGTGTGCCCCGATCGAATCCGCGACCCCCGCAAGGCTCTGCTCGTCGAGGTCGACGAGCAGGACCGCGCCGAGGTCACGGCGGAGCCGGGACGCGATGCTCTTGCCGAGCGCTCCTGCGGCGCCGGTCACGATCGCAGCGCCGCTCACACGGGCACCCGCCCGAGGTGCAGATCTCCAAGTCTGATCAGCACCCCGGTGACGCCAACTGGCTCCGACAGCCGCTGCACCCAGACGTCCTGCGCGGCCTCGTCGGTCTCCTCGCCGTCGACCGCCAGCGCGTTGACGATCCATTGCTCGCGAGCTCCCTCGGTCGCCAGTGCCCGCACCAATCCGAGCAGACCGTTGGCGAGCGCCGCGTCAGCGGGATCGCCGTGTCCGAGAAGATCGGCGTCGCGCACGATCACGACCGCCGGCCGACCCGCGGTCAGGGCCTCCCTCAGTCGCTGGAACGCTTCCAGCAGCGCTGCCTCGAGACCCTCTATCCCGACCCCACGCGGCGCCGCGTGCACGAACGGCGCCGTCACCCGCCGTCCCGTATCTGCACCAGCGTCACGAGCTCGCCCGCCTGCACCGTCTCGCCTTTGTGATTGTTGACCTCCACACCCTGGACGACCACGCCACGATCGGGTTTGCTGGTAGGCCGCAGCTCGGTGATCGTCGTCACCGCCTCGAGCGTGTCCCCGGCGCGCACTGGGGCCAGGAACCGCCACGAGCGCACCTCGAGCAGCCCACGAAGCGTGCCGTTGAAGAGGCCCATCTGTTGGCGAAGCCCGGTCGCGATCGAGAGCACCAGCGCGCCGTGCGCGATGCGGCCGCCATAGCCCGTGCCGGCCGCGAACACCTCATCGGTGTGCAACGGGTTGTAGTCGCCCGACAGGCCGGCGAACGAGGCGATGTCGGCTTCGGTGAGCGTGCGCCGGGCGCTCGTCCACTGCATACCGACGTCGAGATCATCGAAGTAGAGCGGCTCAGTCACGGGGGTCGGCGCTGGATCGGTCGGCCTCCCGCCTCCGGGCAGCGTCCGGGGCGGAGGGAATATCACGGGCATTACCCCGAGTCAAGGCGCACACCGGTGAGGAAGTGGTGGGGGTAGCCCCACCCCCATCCCACGCGCCATCCGTATTCCGGCATGCGATCGTGGTGTCGATCATCATGGCCATGAACAACACAGAGGCTCTCCACATCTCCGTCCGCGAACCGACCACCGACCTCCCTCGACGCATAGTCGCGCTCCTCACGGCAGTCGCTCGCGACCTCCTCTACCTGCTTGCGGTGTTCTGCATGAGCATCGTGGCGTTCGTCGTGTGGATCGCCGGCGTGTCGGTGACCGCACCGCTGCTGATCCTGATCGTCGGCTTCCTGGTATGGGTGGGCACGGCCTACGCGGTTCGCACAACTGCGATGGTGGACCGGCGGCTGGCCGGCTGGCTGCTGCGCAGGCCGATCCCGGGGCTCTATCGCCAGCCGCCGAACGGTGGTCTGTGGGCGCGCGTGGAGACGATCACGCGCGATCTCCAGACGTGGAAGGACTGCGGCTGGCTCGTGCTCGATTCGGTCCTCGGATTCGTGCTTGCAACCGCCACGATGACGTTCACGGCGCTGGTCTTCGCCTATATCGTGATGCCGCTCTGGTGGTGGGCGATCCCCGATCCTCACCATCAGTACGCGACGCTCAATCTCGGTATCTACACGGTGACGTCGACTGGCTGGGCGTTCCTGACGACCGCGCTCGGTCTGGCGCTGACGCCCCTGGCGCTGGTGATCAACCACGGAGCTGCAAAGGGTCATGCGGCACTCGCCGCTTCGATCCTCGGTCCCTCCGAGCGTCAGCGGTTGAACGCCCGGGTGCAGGAGCTGGCGAGCAGCCGGGCGGACGTCGTCGAAGCGGGAACCGAGCAGCTCGAGCGGATCGAACGTGACCTCCACGATGGCGCCCAGGCGCGCCTGGTGGCACTGGCGATGGAGCTCGGGATGGCCGAGGAAGAGCTCTCCAAGGACCCCGACGCCGCCCGCGAGACGGTCCGCAAGGCGCGCCATCAGGCGCTCAGCGCGCTCGGCGAGCTGCGCGACCTATCGCGCGGGCTGCGGCCGGCGCTGCTCGAGGACCGGGGGCTTGCGACGGCGATCGAGGACCTCGCGCATCGAGCTCCGCTCCCGGTGACGCTCACTTTCCGCGGCGACATCGAGAACACGCCCGACACGATCCAGACTGCCGCGTACTTCGTCGTCGCCGAGGCGCTGACCAATGCGGCCAAGCACAGCGGTGCGGCCAGCGTACGAGTCTCGGTCCAGCGCACCGAAACGGCGCTCGACGCGACGATCGTCGACGACGGAAAGGGCGGCGCGAACGCGCAGGGGGCCGGCCTGGCGGGGCTGCGCAAGCGCGTTCGGGCGCTCGATGGACGGCTCGAGCTGAGCAGCCCTCCCGGCGGTCCGACGTCGGTCAAGGCCGAGATCCCGTGCGGGTGATCCTCTGCGAGGACCACGCCTTGGTCCGCGACGGGCTCGAGCGCTTGCTCGGCAATCACGGCTTCGAGGTGGCGGCCTCGGTCGACAATCCGGCCGCCTTTCTGGCCGCGATCGCCCGTGAACGGCCCGACGTGTGCGTAGTGGACGTACGACTGCCGCCGAGTTTCAGCGACGAGGGGGTTCAGATGGCGATCGAGGCGCGCCGGCAAATCCCGGGGCTCCCGATCCTGATCCTCTCCCAGTACGTCGAGCAGACCTATGCCCGCGAGCTGCTGAGCGCGGGTGAGGGCGGCGTCGGGTACCTGCTCAAGGACCGCGTCGCGGATCCCAAGCAGTTCGTCGAGGCCGTGCGCAGAGTCGCCGGCGGCGGTACGGCGCTCGATCCGGAAGCCGTCGCGCGGCTTCTGGGGCGACCAGACCGGCAGGGTCGGCTCGAGTTGCTGACACCCCGGGAGCGAGAGGTGCTCTCGCGGATGGCCGAGGGTCGCTCCAACAGCGCTATCGCAGCGGAGCTGGTGGTCACCGAGCGCGCGATCGAGAAACACGTCTCGAACATCTTCTGGAAGCTCGACCTTCCCGCGACCAGCAAGGATCACCGCCGCGTGCTGGCGGTGCTGGCGTGGCTACAGGCCGTGGACTAGTCGGAGCCCGGGGGCGCCGCCGGCTAGCCGATCCCGCGGATGGCCCCCCGCCCTAGCCGATCCCGCGGATGGCCGCCCGCCCTAGCCGATCCCGGGCAGATGCAGCTGGGGTAGCGGGAGTCCTTGTGATCCGCCGGCTGACCCGTTGCTCTCGGTGGAGCCGCTGCCACCGGCGCTCGACCCAGATGCCGCCGGTGCATTGGCGGCCGCGCCGCCAGTTGGCTGCTGTGGACTCAGCACGGAGCCGATCGAGCTAAGTGGGGAGGAGCCGTGGACCCCAGGCGCGCTAGGCCCGGGCGCCCCCGGCAGGCCAGACGCGGCGTTGCCGGAGCCCGAGCTCGTGGCGGCCGCATTCGCGCCGCCGGCTGACGAGGCGGGCGCGCCCGGGGTCGCGGGGCCGCTCGTCACGAAGGGCCCGGAGCCGACGGCCCGCTGGGGCGCAAACGTCGCCAGGCGTATCGGCCCGTAAGCCGTTGAGGATCCGGGGCCAACTCCTCGTCCATGCAGCGAGTCATAGAACAGCGCCCCGCCCGACGCCGATCCAGTTGCCGCCGCGCCGCCGCTCGCGCCGGCGGAGCTCGCATCTGCCCGCACGACCCGGCCGTCGAGGGCGCCCGTGCGACCATGGGATCGGCCTGCGTGGTGGGCGAGACCTGTGACGATCCCGCCACCCGCCCCCGCGACCGCCAGCGCAGCCAACGCGGCGGCCGCGCGCCCCGCGGAGATCGGCGATGCGGACGGATCCGCAAATCGCGTGGCGTTCTGCAGCGCCTGGATCGCCGCCAGCTTGTGAGAGCCCGCCGCGGCCCCGCCCGAGCCGTGCCCGCCGCCGCGACGCAGTCGCAGTAGAGGGAACGGCAGCAGCGCGGCGATCTTGGCGGCGAGGCTGCGCGGCTTGAGGATCGACTCGTCGAAGCCCGCCAGCCGGGCCTCGCGCCGGCACGCCTGGCAGTGGGCGAGATGGCGGGCCAGCTGGCGGCGCTGCTTGATCCCGAGCGCTCGCGGGGAGCTCGCGTCGCCGTCTTCGATCACCGCCTGCACCTGCTCGCAGCGCCGCCCGCTGACGAGCTCCTCGTACTCTTCGCTCAGGCGGCGGCGGGCCCGGAACAGGGTGCTCTCGACCATCGGCCGGGACATGCCGAGGCGCTGCCCGATCTCCCCATAGGAGAGCCCCTCCAGCTCCCGGAGCACGAGTACCTTGTGATGACTCTCGGAGAGCACGCCGAACGCGCCGCGAAGATCAGCGAGTCGTTGCTTGCCCTCGATCGCCGTCTCCGGCGTCGCGGCGCTGGAGAGCTTCAGCCGGTCGGTCCCCGCCAGCTCGTCGTCCGTTTCCAGCGGCACCTCGCGGGCGCGCTTGCTGCGGCGGAACTCGTCGATGCAGGCGTTCTTGGCGATCTCATAGATCCACGGCTTGAACACGATCGACCGCTCGGTCTTCCGCAGCCGGCGCAGCGCCGAGATGAACACCTCCTGGACGATGTCCTCTGCCCGCGCGTGGTCCGGCACCATGCCGCGCACATAGGCGCCAACGCGCGAGACGTAGCGGCAGTAGAGCTCCTCGAACGCTCGGTCGTCCCCTCGTCTGACCGCGGCGACCAGCTCGTGCTCCGAGCACGAGGATGGTGCTTGGGTCGCGCTTAGGGTCAGAGCCATGACCGATCCGGGGGAGTCCGGAATCTCTGTTACCCGCAAGGGCGGATGAACAGTATCGCTTGAGCTCCATTTTTCCAGCAGTTGACAAAAAGTGCCCCACTAGCACCTTAAACCGTCCTCAGAGCGAACACTTTCCCGCGCGCTGTGTTGAGAGCGTCCGGCGGCCACGCAATACTTATGACTATGTAGTGACCGGCGAACAGAAGGAGAGGACCGATGGCCAATCACCTGACGCCCACCGAGCTCGCGCGCGAGTCTGGTCTGGAGCGTCGAGACGTAATCGTCAAATGCATTGAGCTGGGGGTCCCGATCTTCAACGGCCGGATCGACAAGACGCTGTTCCTCTCGAGCCTGCGCGAGCTCCCGAGCTCGCAGCAACAGCCGCAGGTGGCTGGGGCCTAAGGCCTCGCAGTCCCAACGCCCCGTCCAGCCGCCGCTAGACCCACGCGGCCGCTGATCCAGCCGCTGCCCCGCTGCCCCGCCTTCCGCCGGGCCCCGTGGGCGCAGGCTTGTTGCCCTACTCCTGCGCCGACTGTCGCAGCAGCGTAGAGGTCGTCTGCTCGAGGATCTTGCGCCATGCGCGCGTCTTCTCGCGCTCGGCCTCGAAGTGCTTGACGACGTTTCGCACCCGGGTGGCTGAGATCTCGATCCCATGGCGCGAGCAGATCCGCTTGAACTCCGCGTAGTCGTGGGCGAGCTTGAGCGTCACCGATTGAAAACCGTGCCGGGCGATGTCGACGCGCGAGGTGTAGTTCATGATGCTGGTCTGGAACATCAGCTCGTCGTTGGACTCGGGCTCGATCAGGATGATGTCCACGCCCGGGTACCGCGCCTCCCACTGCCGGGCCAGCTCGTGCAGCCGCTGGTAGGCCAGTAGCTTGAACGCCTGATAGCCGATTTGCGGGAAGCCCATGTCCGAGACACGGCGGGCGCGCGACCCGGTGATCGTGGGAATCTGCTTCTCGAAGTCGTTGACGTAGGGAACGAGGGGGTTGACGACGATAATGAACTTGGCGCCTGCCTCGACCGCGATGTCGAGGTTGCTGGTGGACAGGATCCCGCCGTCGATCAGCTCCCGGTCCTTGACCCTGACCGGCTTGTAGATCATGGGCAACGCACCCGAGGCGCTGACGGCACGGGAGATCGGAACGTCGTCCCAGTCCTCGGAACCGAACACGATCCGCTCGCAGGTGTCGAGGTCCGTGGCGGCGAGGTACAGCTCGCTCGAGAGCCGCCGGAAGTCGTCGGTCCGGTCGGGATCGGACAGCACGGTCCGCACGTAGCGCTCGATGCCCTCGCCGGAGTACAGCCCGGAGGGCAGCGCCTCCGCGAGCCCCACCGCCACGTCCACCGCCGATACCTGCCCCAAGTCCCGGAGCAGTCGCCGGACCACTTGCGCCAGCCGCACCGGGATCAGCAGCCCCTTGGCGATGAACTCCCCGTAGTTGGGCTTCAGCAGGGCGCTGACCCGGGCGTCGGGAAACGGCGTCGGGACCTGCCGCACGATCACGCGCATCATCTCCTCGGGCGTGACGCCGTTGGCGAGCGCCGCGGCCACGAACGCGCCGGCGCTCGTGCCCACGTAGACGTCGAACTCGTTGACGGTCCGGTTCACCGAGAGGAGGTCGAGGGCCCGCAGCGCCCCGATCTCATAGACCCCAGCGGTGAACCCGCCTCCGCCGAGCACGAGGGCGGACTTCGAGCGCTTCGCGCGCTTGGGGCGCCGCCGGGCGCCGGCCTGAGCCGACCCCGGCCCGGGGCGATCCGTCGCCGCCGCGTCGAGCTTGACAACCTTGCCCATCCTCGGGCCGATTGTACGGTGGGCCCTTCCCGCGAGCGGCACCGCTCGCCCGGGGCCCGCGGCGATCTCGCGGCGGCCGGCGACCGCAGCTTTTGGCCGTCTGGACGGTTACATACGGTGGTGCGAGGCTCCCTGGCGACGATCGCGACGCTCATTTCGCTGCTCGCGTTCGCGGTGGGCGGGGCAGCGGCTCAGGGCCCTTCGCCGGCTCTGAGCACGCTCGACGCCGCACTCGCCAATGGCATGCAGTCGGCGGGAAGCGCGAGCAGCGCGTACGTGCTCGACCTGGGCACCGGCCAGAGCCTGTTCTCGGCCGGCGCGGACACCGCCCGGCTGCCCGCCTCGGTGGAGAAGGTCTACACGACCTCGACCGCGTTGCTTCGCTTCGGACCGACCGCGACGCTGAGCACCGCGGTGCTGGGCCGGGGCTCGCTCGACCGTCATGGCGGCTGGCACGGAACCCTCTTCCTGCGCGGCGGGGGCGATCCCACGTTCGGCTCCGCCAGCTACGACCGCTATGCCTACGGCACCGGCGCGACGATGCAGCGGCTGGTCTCGAACCTGATCAAGCGGACAGGCATCAGAGCCGTGTACGGCCGGGTGGTTGGCGATGAGACCTACTTCGACTCGCTCCGCGGCACCGCACCGACCGGCTTTCACGTCTCCTATTACCTCGAGGGCCTGTTGAGCGCGCTCGCCTACGACCGCGGACTCGCCAACGAGCAAGGCTCCGCGTTCCAGATCAGGCCCGCCTTGTTCGCGGCCCAGCGACTGCTCGATGCGCTCCGCGCCGCCGGCGTCAGGGTTCCGCGCGGCACCACGGTCAGCTCGGGCGTGACGCCCCGCAACGCCGTGCAGCTCGCCGCCGTGCACTCGCCGAACATCGCCACGCTGACTGCGTTGACCAACGCGCCGTCGGACAACTTCTTCGCCGAGATGCTGCTGAAAGGGCTGGGGGCCAGGTTCGCCGCGAGCGGCACTACGGCGGCGGGCGCCGCCGTAGTCCGCTCGCAGCTCAACCACTCGTTCGGCATCCGCCCCGTGGTGCAGGACGGCTCGGGGCTCTCACGCCGCGACTCGACCAGCCCGCGCGAGGTGGTTACCGTGCTCGCGCGGATGGCGACCAATCCCGCCTTCACCTCCTCACTCGCGGTGGCGGGCGAGACCGGCACCCTCCAGTACGAGATGCAGGGTACGGTCGCGCAGGGCCGCTGCCGCGGCAAGACCGGCACCCTCCACGACGTCTCGAACCTCGTCGGCTACTGCCACGCCCGCGACGGCCACACGCTCGCGTTCGCCTTCCTGATGAACTCGATCGACCCCAACTACGCCCACCCGATCCAGGACCAGATGGCGGTGGCGCTGGCGAAATACAACGGGTAGGGCGCGGGGGCGGGTGCGGTCGGCGCACGCGCGTACGCGAATCGCCAAAAGTGCGCACACCCCCCGCCCTTCCGAGGGGTTCGTCCGCAAGCATCTAGCTGGTGATCACTATCGCCCACACCCTGCTGGGGGCGCCGACCTGTGGGACATTTTGGCGATCGCGGGGGCCGGTCGCGGGGCGGGGGCGGTCGCGGCGCGGGGGCGATCGCGCGCGCGCGCGCGGGGCCGGTCGTGCGCGCCGGGGCTGTTCGTACGCGCCGGGGCCGGTCGCGCGCGCGGGGGGCGATCGCCCCCCGCCCCCCTACCCCAACAACCTCCTCAGCCCGTCCTCATCGACCACCTCGACGCCCAGCCGCTCGGCCTGCGCCAGCTTCGAGCCGGGGCTCTCGCCAGCCACCACGTAGTCGGTCTTGCGAGACACCGATCCGGTCACCTTGCCGCCGGCCGCGATGATCAGCTCGGTGGACTGCTCGCGCGTCAGGGAGGGCAGCGTGCCGGTCAGCACGAGCGTCTTGCCGGCCAGCGGGCCCTCGCCGGGCGGCGGGCCCTCCTGCTCCAGACGCAGTCCCTGCTCGCGGAGATCATCGATCAACCGCGCCATCTGCTCGTCGTGGAGCTGGCCCCAGATCGTCTGGGCCATCTTGGGCCCCACGCCCGGGGTCTCTTCGATCTGCTCGGGCGAGGCGCCCAGTAGCGCGTCGATCGTGCGGAAGTGCTGGGCCAGGTTGCGACCGGTGACGTAGCCAACCTCCTCGATCCCGAGCGCGAACAGCACTCGCCCGAACGGCTGCTGCTTCGAGTCCTCGATCGCCCGCACCAGCTTGCGAGCCGAGACCTCGCCGAACCCGGTCCGCGCCGCGATCCGCTCTGCGTCGAGGCGGTAGAAGTCGCCCGCGCTCCGCACCCACCCGAGCTCCATGAACAGGCTGACCTGCTTCTCCCCCAGCCCGTCGATGTCCATCGCGCCGACGAAGTGCTTGAGCA
Source organism: Solirubrobacterales bacterium (assembly GCA_019240015.1). GTDB lineage: Bacteria > Actinomycetota > Thermoleophilia > Solirubrobacterales > Solirubrobacteraceae > Palsa-465. The sequence goes on along the minus strand of JAFAZB010000078.1, from coordinate 16,032 downwards.
GCTGCCAGCGCCGGCCCGGGCAGCCGCGGTTCGGGCAGCGTGTGAACACGGCACCCTCGGGCTTGACCGTTGGCGTGCCGCACACCGGGCACGAGGCCGGAACCCGCGGCGCCGCTGGGCGGTCGCTGCGCTCGGCCACGTGCGGCGCCGGCGAGAGGACCTGGGGGATCACGTCCCCGGCGCGCAGGACGATCACCTCCTCGCCCTCGCGGATGTCCTTACGGGCGAGATCCTCCTCGTTGTGCAGCGTGGCGAGCTTGATCGTCACCCCCGCGACCTGCACCGGCTCGAGCATCGCGTACGGATGCAGGTCGCCGAACTTGCCCGGGTTCCAGCCGATTGCGTTGAGCGTCGTCACCGCGGTCGTCGGCGGGAACTTCCACGCGATCGCCCATCGCGGCTCGCGCCCGACGACGCCCAGGCGGCGCTGCAACTCGACGTCGGAGACCTTCACCACGGCCCCGTCGATCTCGAACTCGAGCGAACCGCGCCGCTCCTCCCAGGAGCGGCATTGGGCGACGACCTCGTCTTCCGAGCGCAGCCTCTTGACGTCGGGGTGCACCGGCAAGCGGTGCTCGCGCAGCCACATCAGCGCATCCCAGTGGGCCGCGAACGAGATCCCCTCGGTCGCTCCGATCGCGTACGCCCAGAACGACAGCGGCCGGTCCGCGGCGAGCTTGGGGTCGAGCTGGCGGATCGTGCCGGCGGCCGAGTTGCGCGGGTTCATGAACGTCGATAGGCCAGCCTCGGCGCGCCGCTCGTTGAGCTTGGCGAAGTCGGGGAGCGACATGTAGACCTCGCCGCGGACCTCGAGCATCGAAGGTGGATCGTCCAGCTCGAGCCGCAGCGGGATCGAGGCGATCGTCCGCAGGTTGTGCGTGACGTCCTCCCCGATCTCCCCGTTGCCGCGGGTCGCGCCGCGCTCGAACACGCCGTCGCGATAGATCAGCGAGATCGCCAGCCCGTCGATCTTCGGCTCGACCACGTATTCGAACCGAGGGTCCGCGATCCCCTCACGGGTGAGGTGATTGCTCATCCGCTGGATCCACGCCCGCAGCTCCTCGGCCGAGCGGGCGTTGGCGAGCGACAACATCGCCTGCGGGTGCCGGACCTTCTCGAGGTCGGATACCGGCTCGCCGCCGATTCGCTGGGTGGGCGATTCGGGCGTGACGAGCTCGGGGTGCTCGGCCTCGATCGCGCGCAACTCGTCGAGCAGCGCGTCGTACTCGCCGTCCCCGATCTCGGGATCGTCGAGTACGTAGTAGCGGTAGCCGTGGTGCTCGAGCAGGCGGCGGAGCTCGGCGGCGCGCTTGGACTGCTCCCGGGCGCGCGCGGCCGCGGGGCTCAACCTTCGACCTCGCTGGCCGCCGGCGCGACCAGTCGTGCCAGGTCGTAGCGCTGCAGTGCGCTGAGCCCGTCGCGGTCGGTCAGGTCGAAGTGGATCGGCGTCACCGCGATCCTCCCCTCGGCGACGGCGGTCACGTCGGTTCCGCGCTCGCCGGCGCCGTAGCTCGCGTCGCCGTAGATTCGGTAAAGGCGGCGCCCGCCGGAGCCCTCGTCGACCAGCGAGAGCTGATCGCGGTAGACCCGCTTGCCGAGCCGCGCGACCTCGACCCCGTCCGGCTTGAAGCCGGGGACGTTGATGTTGAGCAGCGTCCCATCGGGCAACGGAACGTGCTCGAGCTCGCCCACCAGCCGCGCGGTGAAGGTCGCCGCGACGCCGAAGTCGAACCCCGCGCCGGTGCGGAAGTCGAGATCCATCGCCGTGGATTGCTGGGAGACGGCGATCCCCGGAAGCCCGAGCACGATCGCCTCGAGCGCGGCCGCGACCGTCCCCGAGTAGGTGATGTCGTCGCCGAGGTTGGCACCGTGATTGATCCCGGACACCACCAGCTCCGCCGTGAACCCCTCGATCAGCCCAAGCCGGGCGAGCCTGACGCAGTCGACCGGCGTGCCGTCGGTCGCGTACCCGACGGTCCCGTCGCCGAAATCCACCTCCTGCACCCACAGTGGGCGCCGGGTGGTGATCGACCGCGCCATCGCCGAGCGGTTGCCGTCCGGGGCGATCACCGCCAGTTCGATCCCCGGCAGCGGCAGCAGCGCCTTGCGCAGTTCCTGCAGCCCGGCCGCCTCGATCCCGTCGTCATTGGTCAGCAGCACCCGCATCTCTCGTGATCCTAGCCAGGCTCGCGGCAGCGCCTAGAGCACGTCCAGCAGACTCATGTAGCCGCTTGCGGCGGACGATAAAGACGTCGTGGGCAGGCCAAAAGCGCAGCGATGGTTCAGGACCGGCTCGTCCCGCCTCCCCGACGCCCGCCAGGCAGGCGCCGAGGCGGTCGATGGCGCCCTCGCGGGGGATCGCGCCAAGCTGCTGATCGTCTTCTGCTCGGGCGCCTACGACCTGGAGGCGCTGCTGGACGGTGTCAGGGAGCGCGCCGGCGACGTTGCGCTGATCGGGTGCTCGACCGCCGGAGAGATTGCGACCGAAGGCCCGACGGACGCGGGCGTGGCGGTCGCCGCGCTGGGCGGCGAGGGATTCTCGGTCGCGACCGCCAGCGCGGCTGAGGCCTCCACCGACCTGCGCGGCGCGGGCGAGCGCGCGGCAGCGTGCATCTACGACCTCGAGCCCCGCGAGCACCGCGCCCTGATCATCCTCACCGATGGCCTGGCCGGCAACCAGCAGGAGATCGTGCGCGGGGCCCACGGCGTGGTCGGCGCCGGCGTCCCGCTGGTGGGCGGCTGCGCCGGCGACGACCTGCAGATGTCCAAGACCTTCCAGTTCGCCGATCGGGAGGTGCTGAGCAACGCGGTCGTCGCCGCGGCGGTCGGCTCCGACGCCCCGCTCGGGATCGGCGTGCGGCACGGCTGGCGCCGGGTCGGCGAGCCGGTGCTCGTCACTCGCAGCGATGGCAATCGGGTGTTCGAGCTCGACGAGCAGCCCGCGCTCGACGTCTACCTCGAGCGCCTCGAGGCGCCCGAGCCGGCTCGCCTCGATCCTTCAGCGTTCACGCGCTACGCCCTCACCCATCCGCTCGGGCTCGGCCGTCGCAGCGGCGAGGATCACGTTCGCTTCATCGGCGGGGCGGACTTCGAGGATCGCTCGCTCAGCTGCATCGCCGCGGTCCCGCCGGCAGCGACCGCCTGGTTCATGGAGGGCGACGGGGAGTCGGTGATGGCCGCTACCGAATCGGCCTGTCACGACGCGCTCGCACCACTCGATGGCCGCTCGCCGCTGGGCCTGATCGCGTTCGACTGCATCGCCCGCCGCGGCGTGCTCGGCGAGGACGGCATCCGCGAGGAGATCGGCCGGCTCGGAACCGTGTCGGGCGGGGCGCCCGTGGCCGGGTTCTACACATACGGGGAGATCGCCCGAACGCGGGGCGCGGGCGGGTTCCACAACCAAACTCTGGTCGTCTTGGCCTTCAGCTAGAGCGCCGTGGCGAGTTGGTCGACTCAGCAACTGGTTGAGTTCCTTGCCGGTATCTCGGCCTGCGTCGATGAACCTTCGGCGATCCGAGATGCGGTAGAGCGCGCTGCCGAGGCGCTCGACGCCGAGGTCGCGGCGCTCGTGCGGGACGGTGCCGTGGTGGCCTCCACCGGCTTCGCCGCCGGCGTGGTACCGGAGCAGGAGCTCGCCTCGATCGCCCGCGGCGAGGCCGGGACGGTGACGGTTCCCGGGATCGGCTCGTGCGACGGGCTGTCCGTCGCGCTGGACCACGAGGGAGAAGGGTGCCTGATCGTCGCCCGTGGCGCGGGCGAGCCGTTCGACCACGAGGACATCAGCGTGTTCCGCGGGATGGCGCGCGTGCTGGCGCTCACGATCCGCCAGCTGCGGCTGATCGAGAGCGAGCGTGCGCTGCGCGAGCGCAGCCAGCGCGAGGTGGATGGGCGGCGCGCGGCCCAGCGAGAGCTGGCCCACCAGGCGGTCCACGATGCCCTCACCGGCCTGCCCAACCGCACGCTGCTGCTCGACCGGCTCGACCGGGCGCTGCTCCACGCCCGCCGGGAGGGGATCGCGGTCGCGGTGCTGTTCGTCGACCTGGACAACTTCAAGCTGATCAACGACACGCTTGGCCATCACACGGGCGACTACCTGCTGCGGCTGGTCGCCGACCGGCTGCGCGACAGCGTCCGGGTGGCCGACGAGGGGGCGCGGCTGGCGACCGACACGGTCGCCAGGTTCGGCGGTGACGAGTTCGTGTTGATCGGCGAGGGGCTCGAGCGTCTCGAGGACGCCAACGGGATCGCGGAGCGGATCGCGGCCCGGTTCGCACAGCCATTCACGATCGGCGGCGAGCAGCTGTTCATCACCGCCAGCACGGGCGTCGCGGTCACCGACGGCCACAGCACGCCCGAAGCAATGATTCGGGACGCGGACGCAGCCATGTACCACGCCAAGTCCCGTGGACGCGCGCGGGTGGAAGTGTTCGACGAGGCCTTGCGGGGACGCCTGCTGCACCGGCTCGGGCGCGAGAAGGCGCTGCGCCAAGCGATCGAGCGCGACGAGCTGGTGCTCCACTACCAGCCGATCTTCGCGGTCGCCGAGCGCGCGATCGTGGGGGCGGAGGCGCTGATCCGCTGGCGCCAACCAGACAACAGCCTGCTCTCCGCCGGCGAGTTCATCCCGCTGGCCGAGGAGACGGGGCTGATCACCCAGATCGACGAGTGGGTCGTGGCCGACGCCTGCCGCCAGCTCGCGGCCTGGCGGCAGGCCGGCGTGACGCATCGGGACCTGACGGTCTCCGTCAACCTGTCGGCTCGGCAGGTCGAGGACGCTGGCTTCCTCGAGCGGCTGGCGGTTGTGCTCGAAGAGTCCGGTGCCGATCCCCGCTCGCTTGGACTGGAGATCACCGAGAGTGTCCTGATCCAGCACACGGACTCGCCGATGGCGGTCCTAGAGGGGCTCCGGCGGCTGGGCGTGCGGCTGATTCTCGACGACTTCGGCACCGGCTACTCGTCGCTCAGCTATCTGCAGCGGCTCCCGCTGGACGCGCTGAAGCTCGACCGCACGTTCGTGGCCGGGATCGGCGAGCCAGGCCGCGACCGCGAGATCGTCGCCGCGCTGCTGAACCTCGCGCGTGTACTGGAGCTCGACGTAGTCGCCGAAGGGGTCGAGACCGAGGCCCAGCAAACCTGCCTGGCCGAGCTCGACTGCCCGCGGGCGCAGGGCTTCCATCTGGCTAGGCCGATGCCGGCCGAGGAGCTCCTGAGCCTGATACTGCCCAGCTCTCGACGGCAGCTCGTCGCCTGACGGCGCAGCGTCTCAGCCGCGGGAGAGGACTCGCTCCCCGCCGTAGCCCACGCCGGCCAGGTACAGGCCGTGCGCGGCCGCGGTCGGGCCCGCGTCGGCGCGCGGGCGGCCCGCGAGCAGCGCGACGAACTGATCCAGCGAGCGGCGCCCAGCGGCCACCTCCAGCATCGTCCCCACCAGCACCCGGTTCATGTGCCGCATGAATGCGTCGGCCTCGATCCAGAACTCTAGCAGCTCGCCGGCCCGCCGCCAGTACGCCGCGTAGACCTCGCGCGCGAAGTGGACGTGCTCGGTCTCCGTCGGCGTAAACGCCGTGAAGTCATGGCTGCCGGACAGCGCCGTCGCACACGCCTGGAGCGCCTCTGGCTCGAGCCCGTGCGGCCAGTGAAGCGCCCGTCCACGCTGGTGCGCGCTGCGTGCGCGGCGAGCCAGCACCCGATAGCAGTAGGCGCGACTGGTGGCATCGCGCCGGGCGTCGAACCCTTCCGGCGCCGGCTCACACTCGAGCACGGCGACGTCATCCGGCAGGACGGCGTTCAGACCCTCGACCGGGGCGTGCTCGCCGCCGTAGCTCGCGACCTGTCCCCAGGCGTGCACGCCGGCGTCGGTGCGCCCCGCGACGGTGACCGGCACGCGCTGCGCTCGCAGCACCACGGCCAGCGCCCGCTCGAGCTCCCCCTGCACGGTTCGAGCGCCCGGCTGCCGCGCCCAGCCGGCGAACGCGCCCCCGTCGTATTCGAGCAGGAGTCGGGAGACCGCGTCCGGCTGGGGGCTGGCTCGAGCTCCGCTCAGACCAGCTCCAGCAGCACCATCTCGCTGGAGTCAGAGCGCCGGGGGCCCAGCTTCAGGATCCGGGTATATCCCCCTGCTCGCTCGCTGTAGCGCGGGGCGATCTCCTCGAACAGCTTGTAGACCGCGAACTTGTCCTGGCCCAGCGCCGACAGCGCCTGACGCCGGGCGTGCAGGTCGCCTCGCTTGGCCAGCGTAATCAGCTTCTCGAGCTCGGGCTTGACCGCCTTCGCCTTCGCTTCGGTGGTCTCGATCCGCTCGTGCGCGATCACCTGCTTTGACAGGTTGATCAACAGCGCCTTGCGGTGCGAGGCGCTGCGGCTGAGCTGGTATCGCTGACGCTGGTGACGCATCGCCGCCGGACCCTACTCGTTGCGCAGCGAGAGCCCCCGCGCGTGCAGGGTCTCGATCACCTCGTCGATCGACTTCTTGCCGAAGTTGGGGATCGCGTTGAGCTCGCCCTCGGTCTTCGACACCAGGTCACCGACGGTCTGGATCCCCGCCCGCTTGAGGCAGTTGTAGGACCGCACGCCGAGCTCGAGCTCCTCGATCAGGATCTCGTCCATCGCGTTCGGCGGACGCGCCGGTGCGATCGGCCCGGCGCCCAGCGGCTCGAGCCCCGGTCCGCTCCCCTCGCGCAGCTCCACCACACGATCGGCGTCGGTGAAGATCGCGAGCTGGGAGATCAGGATCTCGGCTGCCTCCCGCAACGCCGCCTGCGGGTCGATCGAGCCGTCGGTCTCGATGTCGAGCGTGAGCTTGTCGAAGTCGGTCTTCTGCCCGACGCGGGCCTGCTCGACGTTGTAGGCGACGCGGCGCACGGGCGAGAAGATCGAGTCGATCGGGATCACGCCGATCGGCTGATCGGGCGACTTGTTCTCCTCGGCCGGGCGGTAGCCGCGGCCCCGCCCGACCGTCAAGTACACCTCGAGCTTGGTCTTCTTCTCGAGCGTCGCGACGTGGGCGTCGGGGTTGAGGATCTCCACCCCGGACGGGAGGTCGATGTCCTTGGCGGTGATCTCCCCCGGCCCGGTGACCACCAGCGGGGCTTCGATCTCGGTCGCGTCGGAGTGCATCCGGCAGACGATCCCCTTCAGGTTCAGCACGATGTCGGTGACGTCCTCCTTGACGCCGCGAATCGTCGAGAACTCGTGCGCGACGCCTTCGATCCGCACGCTCGTCACCGCCGCGCCGGCCAGCGAGGAGAGCAGCACCCTGCGCAGCGAGTTGCCGAAGGTGTAGCCGAAGCCCCGATCGAGCGGCTCGATCGTGAACGAGCCACGGTTGTCGTCGACGGACTCGGTGGAGATTCGGGGGACTTGGAAATCAAGCATCGGGGGTCCTAACGTCGTGGGTTCCTGCCGCCGCCCGGACGGCTGTCAGGCCGCGCCCACCCTGAACGCCGGCGCGGCGAAAGGTCATCTACTTCGAGTACAGCTCGACGATCAGCTGCTCCTGCACCGGGGCGGCGATCTCGCGCCGCTCGGGCTTGCGCAGCACTTTCGCAGTCAGCGAGTCGTGGTCCGCCTGGAGCCAGGCCGGCACCTGTCCGGTCAACTCGGTCGCGTCGCGGATCACCTGCGTCGCGCTGGAGCGCGAGTGGATCGCGATCACGTCGTTGTCGCGCAGCTGGTAGCTGGGGATGTTGACGCGGCGCCCGTTGACCGTCCAGTGGCCGTGCAGGATCAGCTGCCGCGCCTGCCGGCGCGAAGCCGCGAAGCCCAGCCTGACCAGCACGTTGTCGAACCGGCACTCGAGCATTCGCAACAGGTTCTCGCCGGTCACGCCGGTCTGGCGCGAGGCCTTCTCGTAGTAGATCCGGAACTGCTTCTCGAGCACGCCGTAATAGCGCCTGGCCTTCTGCTTCTCGCGTAGCTGGACGCGGTACTCGCTCTGCTTCTGGCGCCCCCGGCCATGCTCGCCCGGAGGGTAGGAGCGGCGCTCGACGCCGCACTTGTCGGTCAGGCAGCGCTCGCCCTTGAGGAACAACTTCTGGCCCTCCCTCCGGCACTGCTTGCACTGGGCTCCGGTGTCGCGCGCCATCAGCGGTGCCTCCGCGAGGTCATGGCCGCCATCAGACCCTCCGCCGCTTACGTGGCCGGCAGCCGTTGTGGGCCTGGGGCGTGACGTCCTTGACGCCTGTCACCTCGAGCCCGGCGGCCTGCAGCGAGCGAATCGCGGTCTCGCGGCCCGAGCCGGGGCCCTTGACGAACACCTCGACCTTCTGGAGCCCGTGCTCGAGCCCCTTGCGGGCCGCGGCATCGGCGGTCACCTGGGCGGCGAACGGCGTCGACTTGCGCGAGCCCTTGAAGCCGGCGCCGCCGGCCGACTCCCACGCGATCACGTTGCCCTCGCGGTCGGTCAGCGACACGATCGTGTTGTTGAACGAGGTCTTGATGTGGGCCTGGCCGACCGGGATGTTCTTGCGGACGCGACGGCGGCCGCGCTGGGGACGTCGGGGAGCCGGCATCAGGAGTCCTCCGCGGGTCGTCCGGACCCGCGGTCTGATGGGGCTGTTCGGCCTCCGGCCTCTCTCAACCGTTCGCTTGCGCTCACTTCTTGGCGGCCTTCTTCTTGCCCGCCACCTGCATCCGCTTCGGTCCCTTGCGCGTGCGCGCGTTGGTCTTGGTGTTCTGACCGCGCACTGGCAGGCCGCGACGGTGGCGCAGGCCGCGGTAGGAGCCGATCTCCTGGAGGCGCTTGACGTTCTGCGAGCGCTCCCGGCGCAGGTCGCCCTCGACCATCAGCGAGCCGTCGATCAGGTCGCGCAGCTTGACGACCTCTTCCTCGGTGAGGTCGCGAACCTTGCGGTCCGGCTCGATTCCCACCCTGGCCAGCAGCTCGCACGAGCGCGAGCGCCCAATTCCGTAGATGTACGTGAGACCAACCTCAACCCGCTTGTTGAGGGGGATGTTCACGCCCGAGATGCGCGCCACCGCCGCTACCCCTGCCGCTGCTTGTGACGGGGGTTCGAGCAGATCACCAGCACCCGCCCGTGGCGGCGGATGATCTTGCACTTCTCGCACATCGGCTTGACCGACGGTCTTACTTTCACGCTCGCTTCGCTCTCGTCGTGAGTTATCTTCAGTGGTTCCTTCGGCGCGGCTCTGGCGACCGGTGCAGTCGCCGCTACCGCGCCGAGGATTAGCCTGCAGCGCAAGGTGGGGTTTGCGCTGCAAGCGCAACGGCTCATATTAGCAGGGGTCGGCGCATGCGCCGACCCCCCGGGCCGCGCATGCGCGGCCCGGCGCCGGCGCGCATGCGCGCCGGCGGGCATGCTCCCCGGACTAAGCCGCGGCGCGCCCGTTGCCCGCCTCGTGCCAGGGCGTCAGGATCCGTGGGCCGGCGCCGGTGATCGCGATCGTGAACTCGAAGTGGGCCGCCAGCGAGCCGTCCTGGGAGTAGATCGCCCAGTGGTCCTCGCCGACCCGGACCGCGTGGCGGCCGGCGGTCACCATCGGCTCGACCGCCAGCACCATCCCCTCCTCGAGCCAGGGCCCGCTGCCCGGGCGGCCGTAGTTGGGGATCTGGGGATCCTCGTGCATGCTGCGCCCGATCCCGTGGCCCACCAGCGTGCGGACGATCGCCAGCCCGGCGGCTTCGACGTGTTTCTGGATCGCGTGCGAGACGTCCCCCAGGCGGTTGCCGGCCCGGCACTGCCCGACCGCGATGTGGAGCGCCTCCTCGGTTCTCGCCAGCAGCCGGTGGGCGATCGGGGTGACCGGGCCGACCGGGAACGTGCGGGCGCCGTCCGCGACCCAGCCCTCGAGGACCACCCCCACATCGACCGACAGGATGTCGCCCCGTGCGAGCTTGTAGGGGCCGGGGATGCCGTGCACGATCATCGAGTTCGGGGAGGTGCAGATCGAGCCCGGGAAGCCCCGGTAGCCCTTGAACGCCGGCTCCGCGCCCTGGGAACGGATGAAGCGCTCGGCGGCCTGATCGAGCTCGTGCGTGCTCACGCCGGGGCGGATCTTGGCGGCCAGCAGGTTCATCGTCTTGACCAGGATCGCCCCCGCCGCGGCCATTCGCTCGATCTCCGCGGGGCTCTTCTTGATGATCACCGGGTCAGACGTCCTCTTCGAGCCGCAGCGTGGCGATCACCGCCCGGATGTGATCGTGCACGTCGGCGGGGCTACGGGTCCCGTCGATCCGGCGCATCACGCCCTGCTCGTCGTAGTACTCGACCAGCGGCTCGGTCTGCTCGTGGTAGACCTCCAGCCGCTTGCGTACCACCTCGTCCTTGTCGTCGTCCCGCTGCACCAGCCGCGAGCCGTCCTGATCGCAGACGCCCTCGCGCTTGGGAGGGTCGAACTCGACGTGGTAGTTGTGGCCGGCCTTGACGCACACCCGCCGGCCGGAGATCCGCCGCACCACCTCATCGTCGGAGACGTCGATCAGCAACGCGGCGGTCACGTGGCGGCGCAGCTCGGAGAGCTGCTCGTCGAGCGCCTTGGCCTGCTCGAGGTTGCGCGGGAAGCCGTCCAGGATGAACCCATCGCGGGCATCCTGCTCGCGCAGCCGCTCGGCCGCCATCGCCACGATCAGCTCGTCGGGGACCAGATCGCCGGCGTCCATGTACTGCTTGGCCTGCTGGCCGAGCTCGGTGCCGTCCTTGACGTTGGCGCGCAGCATGTCGCCGGTGGAGATGAACGGCAGGCTGAAGTCGGCCTGCAGGCGGTCGGCCTGGGTGCCCTTGCCCGCTCCAGGCGGGCCGAACAGGAGAAGGTTTAGCTCCGCCACCGCCGCTGCACGTTACTTCAGGAAGCCCTCGTAGTTGCGCATCATCAACTGCGCCTCGAGCTGCTTCATCGTGTCGAGCGCGACGCCGATCACGATCAGGATCGAGGTGCCGCCGAAGAAGAAGTTCGCGTTGGTCTGGTTGATGAGGATCGTCGGCAGGGCCGCGATCGCAGCGAGGAACAAAGCCCCCGGGAACGTGAGCCGCGCGAGGATGCGGTCGAGGAACTCGGCCGTGGGCCGCCCTGGTCGTACCCCCGGGATGAAGCCACCGTACTTCTTGAGGTTGTCGGCCTGATCCACGGGGTTGAACGTGACGGCCGTGTAGAAGTAGGTGAACAAGATGATGAAGATGCTCTCTCCGAGCACGTAGTGCCACCCCTGGGGGCTGAAGAAGCTCGCCAGGTGGGTCGCGAAGTTGTTGCGGTTCTGCCCCACCAGCTGGCCGATCGTGGGCGGGATCGCCATCACGCTGGCGGCGAAGATGACCGGGATCACGCCCGCCATGTTGACCCGCAGCGGCAGGTAGGTCTGACCGCCCTGGGTCATCCGCCGGCCGATCACCCGCTTGGCGTACTGGATCGGGATCCGGCGCTGGCCCTCCTGGACGAACACCACCGCGGCCACGACGCCGATCGCGATGAACGGCATGATCACCCGGAACACCTGATCCGGGTTGGTCCACCACGAGTTCACGCCGGTGGGGATCCGCGAGACGATGCTCGCGAAGATCAGCAGCGAGATTCCGTTGCCGATCCCCCGCTGGGTGATCAGCTCGCCCATCCACATCAGCAGCACCGTCCCCGCGGTCAGCGAGATCACGATCAGGAACACCTTCAGCAGCGTGAAGTTGGCGATCAGCGTCGTGCCGGCCTGCTTCTCGAAGCTGCGGAACAGGAACACGTAGCCGATCGACTGGGCGAACGCCAGTCCCACGGTCAGGTAGCGGGTGTACTGGGTGATCCTGGCCTGCCCGACCTCGCCCTCCTTCTGGAGCTTCTCGAGCGAGGGGACCACCACTTGCAGCAGCTGGAGGATGATCGAGGCGGTGATGTAGGGCATGATCCCCAGCGCGAAGATCGCGATCCGCCCCAGGCCGCCGCCGGAGAACAGGTTCAGCAGCCCGAAGATCCCGCTCGAGCCGAGGCTCTTCTCGATCGCGTTGGCGGCCCCGGCGGTGATCCCCGGCGCGGGGATGTGGGTTCCCAGCCTGTAGAGCGCCAGGATCGCGGCCGTGAACAGGACCTTGTTGCGGATCTCGCCGACCCTGAAGGCTCCGAGGATCGTGGAGATCATCGCGCCGCGCTCACGCTTCGATCAGCTGACAGGTTCCGCCCGCCGCTTCGATCCGCTCGCGCGCGGCGGCGCTGAACGTGTGCGCGTGGACCGTCAGCGGCTTGCTCAGCTCGCCCTTGGCGAGCACTTTGACCGGCACCTGCTTGCGGGTCGCCAGTCCCTTGGCGCGCAGCGCCTCGAGCGTGACCGCCTCGCCGGAGTCAAAGCGCGCCTCGAGGTCGAGCAGGTTGACCGGCTGGGTGTGGGTCCGGAACGGCTCGAAGGGCATCGACTTCTTCATGTGCGGCCCGCGCAGCTTGCGCATCCTCATGTGGATCGGGTTCTGGCCGCCCTCGAAGCGGGCGCGCCGCTTGGCGCCCGAGCGCGAGCCCCAGCCCTTCTGGCCGCGGCCCGCGGTCTTGCCGGTCCCCGAGCCCTCGCCCCGCCCGACCCGCTTGCGCGGGCGACGGCTTCCCGGGGCGGGCTTCAGGTTGTGTAGTCCGATCCGCTCCGAGTCGGGCATCAGGACTCCTCGGAGACCTCGACCAGGTGCCTGACCTTGTGGATCATGCCCCGGAGCTGGGGAGAGTCTGGGTGCTCCACGGTGTGCCCGATCCGGCGCAGGCCGAGCGAGCGCAGCGTGTCGAGCTGGCGCTTGTCGGCGCCGTTGCGGGACCGCCGCTGGGTGACGCGCAGCGCACTCACGAGCGCTCCTGCGCCGCCTCCGGCTGCTCCGCCGGCGCGTCCGCCGCGGCCTCCCCGTTCTCCGAGCTCAGCCCCAGCACCTGGTTGATCGACAGCCCGCGCAGCTCGGCCACCTCGTCGGGGGTGCGCAGCGATTCCAGCCCGGCCATCGTCGCCTTGACGAGGTTGATCGGGTTCTGGGAGCCGAGGCTCTTGGAGAGGATGTCGTGGATCCCCGCCAGCTCGAGCACCGCGCGCACGCCACCGCCCGCGATCACCCCGGTGCCGGGGGCGGCGGGCTTCAGGAACACTCGGCCGGAGCCGAACACGCCGGTCGTCTGGTGGGTGATCGTCGAGCCGTGCTTGGGCACGCGGTAGAGGTTCTTCTTGGCCCGCTCGACCCCCTTCTGGATCGCCACCGGGACCTCGTTGGCCTTGCCGTAGCCGATTCCAACCACCTCGCGCTCGTCGCCGACCACGACCAGCGCGGTGAACGAGAAGCGCCGCCCGCCCTTGACCACCTTGGCGACACGGTTGATCTCGACCACCCGCTCCTGGAGGTCGAGCCCGGTTGATGAAACTGATCGGTCGCGTGTCGCCATCGAAGTGCTCCAGGGTAGCGGGCTACAGGCTCAGCCCGGCCTCGCGGGCGCCGTCCGCGAGCGCCCTCACCCGCCCGTGGTACTTGTAACCGCCGCGGTCGAAGACCGCGCGCTGCACGCCCGCCTGCTGGCCGCGCTGCGCGATCAGCTCGCCCACGCGCTTGGCCTGATCCATCGGCGCCAGCTTGCGCAGCTCGGGCTCGGTCCAGCTCGCCGCGGCCAGCGTGCGGCCGGCCTCGTCGTCGACCAGCTGCGCGAAGATGCCGCGGTTGGAGCGGAACACCGAGATCCGCGGGCGCTGTGCCGTGCCTTGCACCTTGGCGCGCACCCGGCGGCGGCGACGCAGTCGCCGCTCGGGCTTGGTCAATAGCACCCCTTGCCTCCTTCCAGTCGGCGCTGTTGATGTCTTTCGCCGGCCTCCAGCCGCCGTTGAACGCTCGCCTTCGGCTCGCTCATGCCCGCTTGCCGACCTTCCGGGCCACGTACTCGCCCTCGTAGCGAATCCCCTTGCCCTTGTATGGCTCAGGCTTGCGCTGCTTGCGGATCAAGGCGGCCATCTCGCCGACCTGCTGCTTGGAGGCGCCCCTGACCACGATCCGGGTCGGCTGGGGCACTTCGAACTCGATTCCGTCGGGCGCCTTGACCGCCACCGGGTGGGAATAGCCGAGCGCCAGCTCCAGGTCCCGGCCGCGGAGCTGCGCGCGGTAGCCGACGCCCTGGATCTCGAGCCGCTTCTCGAACCCGTCGGTGACCCCCTGGACCATGTTCGCGACCAGCGTCCGCGTGAGGCCGTGCAGCGCGCGGTGCTCGCCGCGGTCGGTCGGCCGCCTGACCAGCAGCTCCTCGCCGACGTGCTCGACCTCGATCTCGCGCGGCACGCGCTCGGTCAGCTCGCCCTTGGGGCCGTTGACCGTGACCCGTTCGGGCTCGATGGCGATTGTCACACCGGACGGGACGGGGATCGGTTGCTTTCCAATGCGGGACATGGCGGGCTTCCCAGGATTACCAGACCCTGGCCACCACTTCGCCGCCGATCCCCTGGCGGCGAGCTTCGTGGCCGGTCATCACGCCCTTGGAGGTGGAGATGATCGCGGTCCCCATCCCCCCCTGGATGCGGGGGATGTGGGCATGGTCGACGTAGGTGCGCTGTCCGGGGCGCGAGACCCGCTGCATGCCGGTGATCACCGGCCGGCGCTCGCTGGTGTACTTGAGCGTCACCGTCAACCGCTCGCCGGGGCGGCCGGGCTCGGGCGGCCGCACCTCCCAGCCCTCGATGTAGCCCTGCTCGGCGAGGATCCGCGCGAGCTCGCGCTTGAGCTTGGAGGAGGGGATCGTGACGTCGTGGTGCTGCGCCTTGGCGGCGTTGCGTAGACGAGTCAGGAAATCCGCTACTGGGTCTGTCATCGACATGGGGTGCTCCCTGGCTCGCTCACCAGCTCGACTTGGTCATCCCGGGCACGTAGCCGTTGTGGGCCAGCTCACGCAGGCAGATCCGACACACCCCGAACTTGCGGTACACGGCGCGGGCGCGGCCGCAGCGGCGACACCGGGTGTAGCCCCTGGTCTTGTACTTGGGCGTCCGCCGTTGGCGGACTCGTTGTGAGACTTTTGCCATCGGCTCCTCTAGCTAACGCTCGCGACTTGCTGGGGGCGGCCTTCCCTGGAGAACGGCATCCCCAGCGCCTCCAGCAGCGCGAACGACTCCTCGTCGGTCTCGGCGGTGGTGGTGATCGTGATGTCCAGGCCGCGGATCTGGTCGATCGCGTCGTAGTCGACCTCGGGAAAGATGATCTGCTCGCGGACCCCCAATGAGTAGTTTCCGCGGCCATCGAACGCGCGCGGGTTCAGCCCCCGGAAGTCGCGGATGCGGGGGATCGCGACCGACATCAGGCGATCGAGGAACTCGTAGGAGCGCTCGCCGCGGAGCGTCACCGCGACCCCCACCGGCATCCCGTCGCGGATCTTGAACTGCGCGATCGACTTGCGGGCCCGCCGCACGTTGGGGCGCTGGCCGGTGATCGTCGCGAGCTGGTCGGTCGCGGCCTCCAGCACCTTGGCGTCCTGCTTGGCGTCGCCGACCCCCATGTTGACCGTGACCTTCGCGATCCGTGGCGCCTGCATCGGGGTCGAGTAGCCGAACCGCTCCACCAGTCGCGGCCTGATCTCCTCCAGGTAGCGGGTCTTCAGCCTTGCGTCCGCCATCAGTCCACCCGCTGGCCGCTGCGCTTCGCGGTCCGGTAGCGCTTGCCGTCTGCGATCTCCACCCCGAGGCGCGTCGGCTTGCCGTCCTTGGGATCGAGCAGCATCACGTTCGAGAGGTGGATCGGGCCCTCCTTCTCGATCACGCCGCCGACCTGCTCGGCGCGCTGAGCGCCGGCGACCTGCCGGGGGCGCTGGTGGCGCTTGACGATGTTCAGGCCCTCCACGTAGCAGCGATGCTGCTTGGGTTCCACGCGAAGCACCTTGCCACGCTTGCCGCGATCCTTGCCGCCGATCACGACCACCTGGTCATCTGCCTTGATGCGTCGCGGCATTAGAGAACCTCGGGCGCCAGCGAGACGATCTTCATGAAGTTCCGCTCGCGCAGCTCGCGTGCGACGGGACCGAAGATGCGGGTCCCGCGGGGGTTGTTCTGAGCGTCGATCAGCACCGCGGCGTTCTCGTCGAAACCGATGTAGGTGCCGTCCTCGC
>JAFAZB010000494.1 GCA_019240015.1 Solirubrobacterales bacterium | reverse complement strand
CCGTCACCGCCCCGGGCCGCTCGCCCGGCGCGAGTGGCTTCAGGGCCGCCCGCGCCTCGGCGTCCCGCCGTTGCGAGCGGGTGGGCTCGACTCGCCAGCCACCTGGCTTGAACGGCGGCGTCGGCGCGGCGCTCGCGGGCGCACGTGCCGCCGGTTTGCGGCGGCTCCCCCGCTTGCGGCTACGTTGCGCCAAGCCGCACCCCGTGGCGCTCGGGCTCGCCGACGATCCCGGCCAGCAGCCGGCGCGCGCCGAGCTCGGGATCGGCTGCGGCGGTGAGGGCGCGCACGACGGCGATCCGCCGGGCCCCGGCGGCAAGCACCGCATGTACGTTGCCCGGGTCGATGCCGCCGATCGCGAACCACGGCATGTTCGCGTGGGCTGAGGCGTAGCGGACCAGCTCTAGCCCGACCGCCGGGCGACCCGGCTTGGTAGGGGTCTCGTGCACCGGACCAACGCCGATGTAGTCGACCCCCGCGACGGCCGCACGATCGACCTGCGCAGGCGAGTGCGTGGAGAGCCCGATCAGCGGCCGGGGGCCGATCAGGGCGCGCGCCTCAGTGACCGCGGCATCCTCCTGTCCGAGGTGCACGCCGTCCGCGCCCGTCTCGACCACGAGGTCCGGCCGGTCGTTGAGGATGAACAGCGCGCCGTGGGCGGAGCACAGCTCCGAGAAGCGGCGACCCGTCGAGATGATCTGCGCGTCTGAGGCCTGCTTGACGCGCAGCTGCACCGCATCGACCCCGCCCCGCAGGACGGCCACCAGAAACTCGTCGGCGCGATCGTCGCAGACGAGGTACAGCCGGGCGCGGTCAAGCCGCTCACGGAGATCGGACACGGTCCCAGTCTGCCAGGAGCGGCACGCTAGCATTGAGGCAACGGGAGCCCCACCGCTGGGCTGAGAGGGCGGAGTACATGATCCGCCGACCGTCTGAACCTGACCCGGGTAATGCCGGCGCAGGGAGGTTTCTTGCGCAACCGAATCCAAGCACCAATCGACGTCGCCGTGATCGGCGGTGGCGTGATCGGTCTCGCCGTCGCGTGGCGCGCGCGCCAGCGCGGGTTCACGGTGACGGTGCTGGAGCGCGGCGAGCTTGGCGGCGGTAGCACCCGCGTCGCTGCCGGGATGCTCGCGCCGATCGCCGAGGCCGATCCAAGCGAGGCGGCGCTGTTGGAGCTGGGGCTGGCGAGCCTCCGCTCCTACCCGAGCTTCATCGAGCAGCTGACGCGCGCGTCGGGGCGCGAGGCGGGCTATCTCCGGTGCGGGACGCTGCTCGTCGCGCGCGACCGCGACGAGGCGGAGTCGCTCTCCCGAGAGCTCGAGATGCGCACCAGCCTGGGTCTCCCGGTGCAGCGGCTGCGCGCCAGCGAGGCCCGCGGGCTCGAGCCCGGCCTGGCCCCGACCATTCGCCTGGCGCTGCTCGTGGCGGACGACCACGCGATCGATCCGCGCACCCTGACCGCCGCGCTCGGCGGCGCGCTCGCGCGCGCCGGGGGCGAGCTGCGCACCGGCGCGGAGGTGCGTGAACTCGAGCTGAGCGACGGCGGGGAGGACGCGCACCGGGTGGTGCTGGCCGGTGGCGAGCGCATCAGCGCGCGCCGTGTGGTGATCGCGGCAGGCGTCTGGTCCGCGGAGATCGAGGGCATCCCGGATCACTGCCGGGTCCCCGTGCGTCCCGTCAAGGGCCAGATCATGCGCCTGCGCGATCCCGCCGGGCCGGCGCTCCTGACGCGCGTGATCCGGATGGCAGCCGGCTACATCGTGCCCCGCGGCGATGGGCGCTACGTGCTCGGCGCCACGATGGAGGAGCGTGGCTTCGATACGACCGTCACCGCCGGCGCGGTATTCGAGCTGCTGCGTGACGCGATCGAGCTCGTGCCCGGCTTCTCCGAGCTGGTGATTGAGGAGCTCTCCGCGGGGCTGCGGCCCGGGACTCCCGATAATTGTCCGGTGATCGGCGAGAGCGAGATCAGCGGGCTGTACTGGGCCACCGGCCATCACCGTAACGGCATCCTGCTGGCGCCGATCACCGCTGAGCTGTTGGTGGGTGAGCTCGCCGGCGAGCAGCCCTCGGAGCTGGCCGCGGGCTTCGCGCCGGGGCGCTTCGCGCACGCCGCCGCGGAGAGCGCGCCGTGACCGTGACCGTCAACGGCAGCCGGCGCGAGATGCCCGAGGGCGCCACGGTCGCGAGCGTGGTGGCGGAGCTCGACCTGTCGGCGGGTGCACGCGGCGTCGCCGTGGCCGTCAACGGCGAGGTCGTCTCGCGGACCAGGTGGTCCGACACCAAGCTGCCTCCGGGAGCCCGAATCGAAGTGCTCGCCGCGATCCAAGGAGGATGAGGTGACCGATCGACTGCGCATCGCCGACAAGGAGCTCGAGTCCCGGCTGATCCTCGGCACCGGCGGCTTCGTCAACCACGAGGTCCTGGCGCAGGCGGTGGCGGCCTCGGGCACCGAGCTGTGCACGGTCGCGCTGCGCAGAATCGATCCCGCGGCGCGTGGCTCGATCCTGGACGTGCTGGACGCGGCGGGAGTACAGGTGCTGCCAAACACGGCGGGTTGCTACACCGCCCGCGACGCGATCATGACCGCGCAGCTCGCCCGGGAGGCGTTCGAGACCGATTGGCTCAAGCTCGAGGTGATCGGCGACGAGCGCACGCTGCTTCCCGATGCGGTCGAGCTGGTGGCGGCGGCCGAGGTGCTGGTCGACGACGGCTTCGTGGTGCTCCCCTACACCACCGACGATCCGGTGCTCGCCCGGCGGTTGGAGGACGTCGGCTGCGCAGCCGTGATGCCGCTCGGCTCGCCGATCGGCAGCGGGATGGGGATAAACAACCCGTACAACATCTCGATCATGGTCGAGCGAGCCGGCGTTCCGGTGATCCTCGACGCCGGCGTCGGCACCGCGTCGGATGCCACGCTGGCGATCGAGCTCGGATGCGACGCAGTCCTGTGCGCGAGTGCCGTCTCGCGCGCGCACGATCCGGTGGGGATGGCGCGCGCGATCCGGCTGGCGGTCGAGTGCGGCATGCTGGCGCGGCGCGCAGGACGAATCCCGCGTCGCCGGTACGCCGAGGCATCGACACCCCAGCTGGGCCTTCCGGCGCTCGATGCCCAGAGCTGAATGAACGTCGATCCGTTGATCGATGCCTGGGAGGCGGCGTGGTCAGGCAAGGACCCGGCTGCGTTCGCCGAGGTGTGCGCCGCGGGCGTGCACTACGAGGACCCGCTGACACCGGAGCCACTGGAAGGGGCGGCGGAGCTGGGGAGGCACGCCTCGCGTCTGTGGGCCGCGTTCCCCGACGCTCGCGTGCAGCGGACCGGGGAGCGGCTCACGAACGAGCGCTTCGTGGCGGCACCGTGCAAGGCGCTGGGCACTCACCGCGCGCCGCTCGAGGGACTCCCGGCGACCAACAAGTTCCTGGTCGTGCACTGCGTGTTCTATTGCGAGCTTCACCGCGAGCGCTTGCTGCGCGTGCGGGCGTTCTTCGATCTGTACGAGGCCGCCACCCAGCTGGGGGTGCTCCCCGGTCGCGGATCGCTCGGCGAGAAGGCGCTGCTGGTGCTGCGAGGCTTCGGTCTGCGCGCCGCGAGGGGCTAGGGTTCGAACGGGGTCACGGTCCCCGGAACGCCGCATGGACATCGCAATCCCGATCTTCGACCGGATCACGGCGCTCGACGCGGTCGGCCCCTACGAGGTGCTCTCCCGCCTGCCGGGCGCGACCGTGCATTTCCTCGCCGCGAAGCCGGGTCCGGTCCGGACCGAGAACCGGATGCTGGCGCTGAGCGCCGACGCGACGCTGTCGGAGCTGACCGCTCCGGAGGTGGTCGTGGTCCCGGGTGGTTTCGGTACCCGGGCGCTGATGAGCGACGAAACGATGCTGGATTGGCTGCGCTCCGCGCATCAGGGCTCGCGCTGGACGACCTCGGTCTGCACGGGCTCCCTGCTGCTGGCCGCCGCCGGCATCCTGCGCGGATTGGAGGCGACCACCCACTGGCTCGAGCTGGAGACGCTGCGCGGCTACGGCGCGACGCCGGTCTCCGAGCGCGTGGTCGAGCAGGGCAAGGTGATCACCGCCGGGGGCGTGTCCGCCGGCATCGACATGGCGCTGACCCTGGCCGCGCGGATCGCCGGCGACGAGCTGGCGCAGGCGATCCAGCTTGGGATCGAATACGACCCGCAGCCACCGTTCGACAGCGGCTCGCCGGCCAAGGCGCCGCCCCACGTGCTCCAGCTTGTGCGCGAGCACAGGAGCAGGCTTGCCTGAGCGGGCTGCCGGTCCGTCCTAGGCGGGCGCGCGATCCAGCGTCACCGCCACCGGGGCGTGGTCTGACAGCGCGCCCCGGTCGAGCACCTGCGGTGAGTCGACCGCGGCCAGCCGGGCGGCGAACACGTGGTCCACGTCGTGGCTGGCGGCGTGCTCGAGGCCATCCAGCGACAGCTCGCGGAGATTGAAATCGCCACCCAGTGCGAGCGGCTCGGCCTGGGCCCAGGCCAGCGCTGTCTGCGCCGCCACCCGGCTCTCGCGCTCGGCGGCGGCGGGGTTGTGAACGGTCGCGTGGAGGTTGCCGACCCACACGCCCTGGGCCAGCCGGACCGCGTGCAGCCAGCGGCGCTCCGGCAGCAGACACAGTCGCGCCCGGCGATCCGCGACGATCCGGTCCGCCCGCGCCAGGATCGCGTTGCAGCCGCCTCCGTTTGACTTGATCAAGTCCGGCCAGCGGATCGCGAGCGCCCGGCGAAGCGCCAGCAGCTCGTAACGCGAGGTCAGCACCATGCGCTGCTCGCAATCGAGCCGCTGCGCCAGCCGCGAGGGCCACCAGGGGGGGACCTCCTGGAGCAGCGCCACGTCCCAATCCCAGCCGGCCAACGCCGAGGCAAACTCCGCCAGCAGCTCCCTGCCCGACGGCGGGATCGAGCGCCCATGCATCAGGTTCCATGTGAGGACTCGCAACCGCATCGCGCCGGAGGGTGAACGTACACTGCTGCGCTTGCCGCGCCACTTCCTCACCGGGTCCGAGCTGAGTGCGTCCGAACTAGACCAGCTGCTCGCCCGCGCCGCCGAGCTGAAGAGCGCACCGCACAGCTCCCAGGTGCTCGCGGGGTGCTCCGTGGCGCTGATCTTCCAGCGGCCCTCGACCCGGACCCGCCTGTCGTTCGAGGCGGGCGTCGCGGAGCTGGGCGGCCATCCGATGGTGCTGCGGACCGACGAGGTCCAGCTGAGCCGTGGCGAGTCGGTCAAGGACACGGCGTACGTCCTCTCCCGACACGCCGCGGCGATCGGGATCCGGACCGGACCCGACGAGCTGGTGAGCGAGCTCGCCGAGCACGCCGGCGTCCCCGTGATCAACATGCTGACCGCGGGCCATCACCCCTGCCAGGCGCTGGCCGACCTACTCACGATGAGAGAGGCGTTTGGCGCCGTCGCGGGGCGCCGGCTGGCCTATGTGGGCGACGGCAACAACGTCGCCAGGTCGCTCGCGATCGTCGGCGGGCTCGCCGGCTTGGAGGTGCGGGTCGCCTCGCCGTCCGGCTACGAGCTCGAGCCGGTGGCCGGCGCGATCCTCACCGACGACCCGAGAGAGGCGGTCAAGGATGCCGACGCCGTGTACACCGACGTGTGGCTGAGCATGAACGACGACCTCGCGACCGCGCAGGAGCGCCGCCGGGCGCTGGCGCCGTTCCGCCTCGACGAGCAACTGCTCGAGCTCGCCGCGCCGCACGCGATCGCGCTGCACTGCCTGCCCGCGCATGTCGGCGAGGAGATAACCGCCGGCGTCCTCTACGGTCCCCGCCAGCGGATCTGGGATCAAGCCGAGAACCGCCGCCACGCGCAGAAGGCGCTGCTCGAGCTGCTGATCGCGTCCGCGTAGCCGCTCACGCGCCGCGTGGCGGCGCGTACCGGCGACCCACCAGACCGACCCCCTACGCGACCCGCTCGCTAGGCGCCACGCCGCGTGGTGCGGCCCTCGCGATCAGGCCGGCGATCAGGCCGCCCACGATCAGGTATACGACGGCCGCCAGGCCCCAGTTCACGGCCAACGAGGCCTTGGCGTTCTTGATCGAGAACACGTTCTTGAACGGCCCCACGAGCGCTTTCGCGACATCGTGGATGTCCTTCACGATCGAGTTGGCCGGGTTCGCGGACAGCAGCCGGAGCACGATCGCGACCACGATCACCGCGACGACGATCCCCACGACCAGCCGCACCAGCCGCGCCAGCGCAAGCATCGCCGACCCGACGGCCCAGGCTCCCCGTGCCGCCGCGATCCGGGTTCTCGGCGGACCTGTGGTTTCGGCGGCGGCTTGCTGATCGGCCACCTCGCGGTCGGTGCGCTGCGCGCGCCGGCGATACGGGTTTTTCAGTGCAAATGCCACGTTGCACTTCTCCTTCGCCCCCGGTCGGTTGTCCTCTCGCTCGGGTCAGTGCTACCCGGCGGCCAGGCGACCAAACGGGTCCGGCTGCCATCCTTGATGGATGGCCCACCCGATGGCTGCCACCAGCACGAACGCGGATCGGCCCGCGCGCGGCGCCGAGCTCGAGCTGACCGTCGACTCGCTCGCCTATGGGGGCGCGGGCGTCGCGCGGCTCGACGGGTACGTGGTGTTCGTCCACGGCGCGATCCCGGGTGACCGCGTGCGGGCGGTGGTGGACAAGCGCAAGCGCTCCTACGCGGAGGCTCGCGCGCTCGAGGTGCTCGAGCCCAGCGCCGAGCGGATCGCGCCGCTGGCCGCCCACCCGGGCGCTCCGTGGCAGGTGCTGCCCTACGAGCGTCAGCTCGAGGCAAAGCAGTCCCAGGTGCAGGAGGCGCTGCGGCGGATCGCCCGTCTGGACTCCTACGAGCTCGAGCCGATCGTCCCGGCGAGCGAGCAGTGGCGCTACCGCAACAAGCTCGAGTACTCGTTCGGCGCCGATCGGGAGGGCCGGCTCACGTGTGGCTTTCACGCCCCCGGCCGCTGGGATCAGATCGTCGAGCTCGACGACTGCATGCTTGCCTCGACGCCCGGCAACGCCGCGCGGGAGCAGATCGTGCGCTGGTGCCGCGAGCAGCGGCTGGCGGCGTATGACCGCCGCACCGGCGAGGGCTTGCTGCGCAACCTGGTGGTGCGCGAGGGCAGGCGCACCGGGCAGCTGCTGGTCCGCCTGGTGACGAGCACGGGCCAGCTCGAGCGCGCGTCGTTGGCCGCGGCCGCCGAGGGTCTCCACGGGCTCCTGTGGACGCGTCTCGACGGGGTCGCCGAGAGCACTCAGGGTGGCGAGACCGAGCTGATCGCCGGCGCCGATCGACTGGACGAGGAGCTCGCCGGGATGCGCTTTCGGATCTCCGCCGAGGCGTTCTTTCAGACCAACACGGAGATGGCCGAGCGCCTCTACGGGCTGGCGATCGAGTACGCCGAGCCGCACGGCTCCGAGCGCGCATACGACCTGTACTGCGGGATCGGGACGATCGGCTTGCTGCTCGCGCCTCGGGTCGCGGAGGTGTGGGGGCTCGAGCTGGTGCCCGAGGCGATCTCCGATGCGATCGCCAACGCCCGCGCCAACGAGATCGACAACGCTCATTTCTTCGCCGGCGATGTCCGGCTCGCCCTGCGCGAGCTCACGGGCCGCGCCGGCCGCCCCGACCTGCTGGTCGTCGATCCGCCACGGGCCGGGCTCTCGCAGAAGGTGGTGCGCAGGCTCATCGAAGCCGCGCCGCGGCGGATCGTGTACGTGTCCTGCAACCCGACGACGCTCGCTCCCAACGCCGCCCAGCTGGTCGAGGCCGGCTATCGGCTGCGCCGACTGCGCCCGGTCGACATGTTCCCGCAGACGCCGCACATCGAGTGCGTGGCACTGCTCGAGCGCCGGTAGTGTTCGCCCGCCGATGCGCGCAGTCACGATCCGCGATCAACAGCTGAGCGTGGAGGAGCACCCCGACCCCGAGCCCGGCTCGGGGGAGG
>JAFAZB010000431.1 GCA_019240015.1 Solirubrobacterales bacterium | reverse complement strand
CCGGCTTGAGTTCCGCCCAGCGTGAAGCTGGTGTAGAAGGCTCGGTGGCGCTCGGGCGAGTGCTCGAGGCTCACGGAGTTGGCGCCGGCCTGCTCGCCGGAGGCGGCAAAGCCCTGGAGCAGGCGCAAGCTCACCAGTAGTACCGGGGCCCAGATCCCAATGTCCGCGTAGGTGGGAAGACAGCCCACGAGGAACGTGGCGATCCCCATCAGGGTGACGGTAAAGACGAGCACTCGCTTGCGCCCGTGCTTGTCGCCGAAGTGGCCCATGAAGATCGCGCCGACCGGCCGGGCCACGTATGCCGCGCCGTAGGTCGCGAACGAGAGGAGCGTCCCGGTCGCCGGCTTTGCGTTCGGAAAGAAGACCTTGCCGAACACGAGCGACGCGGCCGTCCCGTAGATGAAGAAGTCGTAGTACTCGAGCACGCTGCCGATCCAGCTCGCGACCATGGCCTTCCGTGGCGTTTTCTTCGCCTCGAGAGCTTCGTCCGATGCTGGGCCGTTGTCAGTTGTGATGTCCATCTCTCCCGCCCTTTCTACCTCTGGCTTGGCTCGATTTCCGCTCGATGATTCAGGCGCTGCTCGTGGCGGCCGCGGGCTCACGCTGTGCGGCCATTCGCACCGGCGCGTTGGCCGCGCCGTAGCCGGCGTAAGCGCCGCGACGCTCGACGACCTCGAAGAACAAGCGTCCCGCCAACGTGGCGGAATAGAAGTGAAGGAACTCGCCCTCGGGGCTGCGGTCGTACAGGACCCCGAGCTCTTGCATCGCCTCGAGCTGCTCCGGAGCGAGCTCATAGCGCGCCGCCAGGTCGTCGTAGTAGTTAGCCGGGATCGACAGCGTCGCGACCCCGATGTCGTGGAGGTGCCGCGCGACCGTGAAGATGTCCGAGCACGCGAACGCCACGTGTTGCGCTCCCCCGTGTGGGTCGCTGTCCGCCGCCAGCACCGAAACGTTGAGCACGAGTCGAATGGCTCCGTCGGCGCTGGTCACGGCTCGGCTGCGCACGAGACCGTGTGGCGCGGCCAGCTCGACGCTCTCGAGCGGGGCGAGCCCCAAGATCGAGCGATAGAAGAGCACCGCTTCGTCGAAGTAGTCGAACGGCTGCGTCAGGCCGACGTGATCGATGCGCTCCACGCTGACCAGCTCCGACCCCGCGACCGCTCCGAGCGGCTCGAAGTCGTCGAGCCACTGGTCGGTGCCGCCGTGCTGATCGCTGCGGCAGAAAAAGACCGAGGTGCCATCCGGCGCGGACACCGCGGCCAGCTCGGCCTCGCCTGGCCCGCGCTGGCGCGCGAGGATCGGCGCCAGCAGCATCTCGGCTCGGGCGGCGGACCGGCTCGGATCGCTGCTCTCGACGGCAATCGCGGTGATCGCCGGCCCGGCCGGAGCTCCTGCGTTGAGCAACACGCGGACCTCCCGCTGCTGCCACAGAGCGACCGGCTTGGTCCGGTGCAACGCCGTCTGCGAGAAGCCGATCGCGTGCAGGAGCCGCTGCGTCTCGCCGACGGACGACGGCTCCACTGCGAGCTCGACGAAGGCATAACCGGCCAGGACGGCCGGCTGCGCCAGGCGGGCGGCGTCGCTCGGCCGCTGCACGGACTCCTCGAGGAGCAGCAGCGAGCGCCGCGCGTCGACCGCCATCCGCTCGGGGTCAGCCTGACGGAAGACGTCGTTGAACACCTCGAGCGAGAAGGGACCGCCGTATCCCGTCGCGAGCACCCGGGCCGTGAACTCAGTCAGGTCGAACCCGCCCTGGCCCGGGAAGCAACGATAGTGGCGGCTCCACTGGAGGACGTCCATGATCAGGTGTGGCGCGTCCGCGAGCTGGACGAAGAACAGCTTGTCGGGCGAGATGTCCGCGATCGCCCGCAGGCTGCTGCCCCGCGAGAGAATGTGGAAGCTGTCGAGGCAGACGCCGAGCGCAGGATGGTCGGCGGCCTCCACGATTCGCCAGGCGTGGTCGTATTCGCTCACCCGGCGCCCCCAAGCGAGTGCTTCATAGGCGACGCGGATGCCGTGCGCCTGGGCGCGGTCGGCGAGCGCGCGCAGCTGTCGCGACGCGAGCTCATCGTCATCGATCGCGTCGGCGGAGACGTTTGAGCAAACGAGGATCGTGTCCGCGCCGAGCTCGTCCATCACTTCGAACTTCGCCTCGGCGCGGCGCAGATTGCGCTCCAGTCGCTCTGGCGGCACGCCCTCGAAATCGCGGAACGGCTGGTAGAGGTCGATGCTGAGGCCGAGCTCCGCCGCGCGGATCCGGACCTCGCGCGGGGATAACCGTGAGGTGATCAGGTCGGGTTCGAAGATCTCGATCCCATCGAACCCGGCGTGCGCCGCCGCTTGGAGCTTGTCCTCCAGGGTGCCGCTCAGGCAAACGGTCGCGATGCCGGTTCGCACGGCCAGGGCGCCTCGTCAGCCACCGCCAGCGCCGCAGCCGAGCGGCGGGCGCACAAGAGCGGGGAGCGGGCCGAGATGGCTGGGGTAGTGGCTGCCCATGCGAATGTACGAACTAGTTAGTTCTCGCAAGGAATGATTGTTCCCCGAGAGACGGGGGCTAAACGACCTCGGGGGCTACACGACGTCGGGGGCGAGACGGCGTCGGGGGCCAGCGGCCTGGCGCGCGACGTTCAGTCGGCGCCGGGGGCGGTCAGATAGGTGACGACGATGTCGCCGATCATCCGGCGGTAGCGCGACCGGAGTCGGCTGCTCATCATGTCGCGGGCGAACAGCGCGCCGAAGGTGTGCCGGTTGGCGACGCGGAACACGCAGAAGGAGCTGATGATCATGTGCAGGTCGACCGCGTCGACGCGACGACTGAACACGCCCTCTGCGTAACCTCGCTTCAGAATTCGCTCGAGCAGCGCAATCGCCGGGCTGTTGAGCTTCACGAAGCCAT
The DNA here is from genome assembly GCA_019240015.1 of Solirubrobacterales bacterium. Taxonomy (GTDB): domain Bacteria; phylum Actinomycetota; class Thermoleophilia; order Solirubrobacterales; family Solirubrobacteraceae; genus Palsa-465. The sequence goes on along the minus strand of JAFAZB010000431.1, from coordinate 1,254 downwards.
CGAGCTTGCCCATGTGGCCGGCGCGATGGGTGTTCTCGATGCTCACCAGCCTGATGAAGTCCGGGTGGGACTCATGGTGATCGAAGGTGAGCTCCGCGAGATGACGAATCGCTGCGACCGGGTCGAGGTGGTCGACGTCGATCTGCTGCTCGAGCGCCCGGATCCGGGCGTACGCGCGCTGCAGCACTGCCACGAACAGGCCTTCCTTGCTACCGAAGTAGTAGTAGATCATCCGCTTGGTCGTGCGGGTCTGAGCGGCGATCTCATCGACGCGCCCGCCTGAATAGCCGCGCTCGGCGAACTCGCGGGTCGCGGCATCCAAGATCTCCGCTTGGGTGCGATCCGGATCACGCCGGCGTACGGAGGCAGGGACTTTTCGGGCGGGCCGTGCCGGCATGTTCAGCTCTCCACGGGCACCATCGCGTTAGCGGGTCCTAGGTTCGCAGATCGCGCGCGGATGTGATTAGATGCGCGCCGGGACCATATGAACGAACTAGTTCGTACCTTATCATCCGCGGCGGAAGCCGCTCAGAATCGCTTCCTGGTCGGGCTGGTCGGCGCCGGGATCCAGGCATCGGCTAGCCCGCTGCTGCACGAGACCGAGGGCGACGAGCTGGGGCTGCGTTGCCTGTACCAGCTGATCGACCTGGACGAACTCGAGCTTCCCCCCGAAGCGATCGGCGAGCTCCTCGACCAGGCCCACCGGCTGGGCTTCAAGGGGCTGAACGTGACCCACCCGTGCAAGCAGCTCGCGCTCGCGCATCTGGACGAGCTTTCGCCGACGACGCGTCTGCTGGGCGCCACCAACACCGTCGTGTTCGCCAACGGGCAAGCGATCGGTCACAACACCGACTGTTCGGGGTTCAGCCGGAGCTTTACCCTCGGGCTTCCTGGGGTGGCGCTCGGCCGCGCAGTGCTGCTTGGCGCGGGCGGTGCGGGCACGGCGGTCGCCCATGCGGCGCTCGAGCTCGGCGTCGGGGAGCTCACGGTCGTAGACATCGAGGAGGAGCGAGCCGCCCGCCTCGCCAGGGCGCTCGTCGCTCGCTTCGGCGAGAGTCGCGCGCTGGGCGTCGGGACGGCGGCGCTCGAAGAACGCCTGCGCGGCGCCGACGGGCTGATCCATGCCACGCCGATGGGGATGGCCTCCTATCCCGGCATGCCGCTCCCGCCGGAGCTGCTTCGCCCCGAGATGTGGGTCGCAGACATCGTCTACATGCCGCTCGAGACAGAGCTGCTCCGGTGTGCCCGGGAGCT
>JAFAZB010000287.1 GCA_019240015.1 Solirubrobacterales bacterium | reverse complement strand
AAGCCCGTGAAGCCCGTACCCTTCCATGGTAAGGAAGGGGTCGTCGGTTCGAGTCCGACAGAGGGCTCTGCGTTTTCGGCTGCTCAGAGCCTTTTTTTGGTTTCTGGAGTTCACGTTCGTGACGTGTTTGCTCCGTCCATATCTCGTCCACGGGCGCAATACAGGATCTGGGTTTGGCGTGGTTGCCTGCGATAACCGCGGTCTGTTGGCTGGTTGACCCCTTCCCGTTTCCGTCCACCAGATCTGCGACCCCTTCCGAACACGTCGGGCTGGGCGCTCAGATCGGTCCTCTTATGTGGTGGCTGATCGGATGCCCCAGGCGGTGTAGTCGATCCAGGCGGCCTGTTCGGGCCGGGTGGAGAGGGCGTGGTCGACCACCCGCAGGATGAGGCCAAACTCGGCGTGGTCGATCCCGACGATGAGGAGGCAGCCGGCGTGCGATTTTCCGGCCGCTGCCCATTCGGTGGTGATCCGGGCGAAGTCCTTGACGTTGAAGGTGACCATGATGCGTCCCTGCTCGGTGGCGAGCGCGAGGAGGCGTTCGTCCTCCCAACCGTCCAGTTCGCGTTCCTCGTCAGCGGCCAGGACATCGTGGTCCTCGCGCAGGGCCGTCGCGATACGGCGCCCGGATACGTGCGCGTCGAGGAGCAGCCTCACTGTTGCTAATCGCCGGCGGCGATCGTGTCGACCGTCGGGTGCTGGCGCTGGAACTCCGCGAGCGGTCGTTCGTTGTCAGCGATCGCGCCGTCAATCTCCGCGGCGAACTCGGCGTAGTAGGCGAGCGCCACGCGGATCTGCGGCTCGGTCAGATCGGTTGCCGCGGCCATCTCCCCCGGGGTTCCGTACGCGCGTGCAGCCGCGACGATCTCCCAGACGTCGAGCGCGGTGCCGATCACCCAGGGGCGCCGGTTCCAGTCGCTGCCGCGGAACGCGATCCCGGGAAACCGGCGAGTGCGGAGCGCCTCCTCGGCGAGTCCTTCGACGACGGCGCCTTTCGTCCGCCGTGTGCGCCTGGCCTCCTCGCCCGAGCTGATCGGTGACATCCGAGAGGCGCATGCTGAAGGGGCTGCCTTGGGGATACCTGAAGATTGTCACGACAGTTACGCTGTAATTATCGTCAGACTGCTAGATCAGGGCTTGATAGATGCGGGTGCCGAGCGCGGCGGCGCGCTGCTCGAGCAGCTGGGGGGTCTATGTCTTGCCGGGCGAGGTGGTGGTGGTTCATTGCTCGGGTGGCAGGGCGCGGGAGAGCCCAAACCGCGCGAGGACGCGGGTGTCGAAGCGGGTGATGCCCGAGACTCGATCGCCGGCCACGGTGATGGCGAGCAGTCCGAGGGCATGGCGTGGACCCCCGGCGCGGTGACGGATGTAGGCGCCGAAGGCAGGTTCTCCGTTCGCTCTGGTCGGGACGATGCTGTAGGTGCGGCCTTCCCGGAAGGTGACGCGCGCGTGGAACTCCGCGACGAGGTCACGCCCCTTGTATTCGAGCGGCAGGGGTGGCATCGAGACCAAAACGTCATCGGCGAGCACCCCAACTAGGGCGTCGACGTCGCCGGTCTCGTAGGCATGGGCGAGCCGCGCGACGACATGGCGTTCGCGCTCGGAGCCTGGTGCGGGTGGGCGCTCGAGGTCGTCGGCTCGCTGCCGGAGCTTGCTGCGGGCCCGCTTGAGTGCGCTGCTGACCGAGTCCGGCGTCATGCTCAGCATCTCGACCACCTCGCCGGCACTGAATCCGAGCACGTCACAGAGGATGAGCACCGCGCGCTGGCGCGGCGGGAGCAGCTGCATGACGGTGATGAACGTCAACCGGATCGCCTCGCTCTGTTCGAGCCGGGCCTCCGGGCCTGGTTCAGCCGGCAAGCCCTCCAGCAGCACGTCGGGAAACGGCTCGAGCCAGGCGATCTCGCTTGCCCCTGATGGCGCTGGAGGATGAAGGCCGGCCGGTGGCGCATGCAGCGGCGGCCGCCGGTTCATCGACCGCAACGCGTTTAGGCAGCGGTTGGTGGCCACGCGGTACAGCCACGTTCTGACCGACGCCCGTCCGTGGAACGCGACAATCCCTCGCCAGGCCGCCAGCAGGATGTCCTGGAGAGCGTCCTCGGCATCGTCGAGGGAGCCGAGCATCCGGTAGCAGTGGACGAGCAGTTCGTGTTCGAACGGCTCGACCAGGTCGCGAAACGCATCGGGGTCTCCGCTACGAGCTCGAGCTACCAGGGCGGCTTCGATCGACAGTGTCCACTCCCTTGGTTGGTGCACTAGTCCTCGACGGCCCCGGCCGAGGCGTTGACGACCGTGCCGGTAAGCATGTGGGCCGGCGCCGAGGCCAGGAATGCGGCCACCGACGCGGTGTCCGCGGTGGTGGGGGACGCTCCGATCATGGTCATCGCGGCGAGGTTCTGTCTGACCTGCTCCAGGGCCATTCCGGCCGACTGTGCGATGTCCGACACCGTGCGGCTGTCGGAGTTCGCCGCGGTCCGCACACAGACGGCTCTCACTCCGGCCGGGCCCAGTTCGATTGCAAGCGCCCGCATGAGCACTTCAACCGCACCGAACGCGGCGCTGATCGCAGCCGTTCCGCCTCCATGCGGTCGCGCCGGACTGCCGGTGAGGAAGATCACGACGCCTGAGCGCTGCTTGACCATCTGCCTCGCCGCGGCGATCGCTGTGACGAACTGAGACCTCAAGACCGTGCTGAACGGGACCATGAACTCATTCGGTGAGATTTCCAGCGCCGGCATGCCATTGCGGTATTCGGAAATACGCGGTCCGATCGCGTTGAACGCGATATCGATACCGCCTTCGGCCTGGACAACCCCAGCGATGTACTCGCCGACCGCACCCGGGTCAAGCGCGTCCACGACCTCTGCGTGTGCCGTTCCGCCGCCGGCGGCAATCTCCTCCGCGACCGCCTCAACGGGGGCCAGGCTGCGCCCGCTGAGAAACACGTTCGCCCCTTGCGCGCCGAATTCTCTGGCCACAGCGCCGCCAATTGAGCCGCCGCCGCCGAAGACCAGCGCCCGCTTTCCAGCCAGCACGGATAGACGCGTCATGTTCACCTTTCCCGATTCGAGTGAGCCGACGAACCGCCGACGGCAGACCTTTCAGGCGTATAGACACCGGCGGGGCGCCAAACTGGGCGCTGACGCCGCCCAGTTGATCTCCTCCTAACCCGCCCGGCCGCCCGCTACCGAGACGTCGGCGGCGCGGCGCGATCCGGAGCCGTCCCTAGGATTACGATCGCACTCCCAGAGTCGTTTGGCCAGCTATCGCGGACGACCTGCGCGTGCCCAGAGACCCGACGCCCTCCGCTAGACGCCCATGGCTCAGCCGCGAGGCGTAAGCGCGAGGTCTACTGCGAAGCCGATGAGAACGATTCCGCTTAGCCGCTCGATCATGCGCCTGGTCTTCCCTTGTGAGAGGGCAATTTTTGCGCGTGCCACCAGCGTGGCGTAGCCAACCAGCCACGCGATGCCGATGGCGTTGAACACCCCTCCGAGGATGAGGAGATCAACCGTGTTGTCGTGGGCCGGGACGAAGCGCGGCACAACGCCTGTGAAGAAAACG
>JAFAZB010000411.1 GCA_019240015.1 Solirubrobacterales bacterium | reverse complement strand
CTCGATCCCGACGAGCTCGAGCCCGTAGCGGTGATAGGTCGCATACAGCCCCTTCAGGAACGGCAGCGTGCGGATGCAGTTGATGCAGGTGTAGGTCCAGAAGTCGAGCAGCACGACGTGGCCTCGCAGGCCGGCCAGCGACAACGGGCGATCGCCAGGCGTGTTCCACCAGCGCTCGGTCTGGGCGAACTCGGCCGCCGCTCCCAGGTCGGGCAGCGACGGCGTCGGCACGCCCGGGATCGAGATCCCCGCCCGCGCCGCGACGGGCGTCGCATGCGCCTGGCGCTGGCGCACCGCGAACCGGGAGGCGGGTCGCAGCGCGGCGAGCCGGCGCTGGACGGCTCCGGAGCTCTCCAGCGAGCGCGTCGGATCGACCAGGAACGCGGGCAGGCTGGCGTCGCGGGCGAGCGCCTCTTCGAAGCGGACGTCGAGGTTGGTGGCCATCACCACGCCGGTGATCAGCAGCACCGCGCCGAGCGAGCGTTCCACAAGATGGCCGCGGGCGCGCCTGCGGACCCGGTCGAGCACCGCCCGTCCACCCAGCGCATACAGGAGCATCACCGCGCCCAGCCCGATGGCGTAGGAGAGCGCCACCGCCACGATCCGCGGCGAAGCGCCGCTCGAGGCGCTGACCGAGGTGACCGCGGCCAGGATCGGACCGGCGCACGGAGCGCACACGAACCCCAACGCCGCCCCCACCCCGATCCCCGACCAGAACCCGTCGCCGCGGGTACGCGGTCCGAAGCGCGCCAGCCGTGAGAGCGGCGCCTGCACGCGCGCGGCCAGCTGTGGGACCAGCAGCACCGCGCCAAACGCGAGCAGCACCGCGATCGCGAGCCACCGCGCGGCACCCCCCGCCAGACCGACGCCGCGGACCAGCTGCGCCAGCGCCACGATCGCGACCGTGAACGCGACCGCGAGCCCGAGCACGATCCCCAGCGGCCGGCGCCGCCCGCCCAGCGCGCTGGCGGACAGCAACGCCGGCAGCACCGGCAGCACGCACGGTGTGATCGCGGTGCCGGCGCCCGCGACCACGGCGAACAGCATCAGCAGCAGCATCGGCCTGAGGGATGATGCTGGGAAAGCGTTGCGGGGGGATTAAGCCGGTGCGGGCGGGCGGTTAGCCGCCGATTGCCGACATGCTCCGCGCCGGCTGGATGAACCCGGGCTCGCCGACGTGGTGCTTGAGCTCCTTGCGCCACACCGCGTCGCGGATCATCTGCTCGAGCTCGCGGTCCTGCGCTCCGGCGCGCAGCGGGGCACGGAGATCGGTCTCATTGAGCGAGAACAGGCACGTGCGCAGCCGGCCGTCCGCGGTCAGCCGGATCCGGTTGCAGTCGCCGCAGAAGGGCTCCGAGACCGGATTGATGAACCCGATCTTGCCGCGGCCGTCGGCGAACCGGTAGATGCGGGCGGTCGCGTGCGGCTCGCGGGGCTCGGGCTCGAGCGGGTAGACGGCGTCGATCGCCGCCCGGATCTCCTCGCCGGTCAGCACCCGGTCGGGGGTCCAGGCACGATCGGCGTCGAGCGGCATGAACTCGATGAACCGGATCTCGTACGGGCTGCGGCGGGCGAAGCGGGCGAACGGCAGCACCTCCTGCTCGGTGAAGCCCCGCATCGCGACCGCGTTGACCTTGATCGGGTAGGCCTCGGGGAAGCTCGCCAGCAGCTCGAGCCCGCGTAGCACCTGCGGCAGCGCGTCGCGCCTGGTGAGCTGGAAGAACCGATCGCGCTGCAACGAATCGACCGACACGTTGAAGCGGTCGACGCCGGCGCGCACCAGCGCCTGCGCGTCTCGCTCCAGCAGGAAGCCGTTGGTGGTGACGCTGAGCTCGTCGACCGCTTCGATCGCCGAGAGCATCTCGACCAGCGCCGGAAACCCCCGCCGGACGAGCGGCTCGCCGCCCGTCAGCCGAATGTCTCCCACGCCCATCGCGGCCAGCAGCGCCACCAGCCGCGTGATCTCCTCGAAGGTCAGGATCTCGGCCCGCTCGAGCCATGGCAGACCCTCCGCCGGCATGCAGTACTGGCAGCGGAAGTTGCAGCGGTCCGTGACCGACACCCGCAGGTCGCCGATCAGCCGGCCGTGACCATCGCGAAGCGGCTCGAGGCCCATACCGCACAGGCTACCCTCCCGGCCATGCGGCCCGCGCGAGGGGTGCTGATCCTGGGGGCCGTCCTGCTGGGCGGTTGCGGCGCCACCGAGCGCGACCAGGTCCAGGCCAAGCTCCAGCAGTTCGCCGTCGCCACCGCCGGCGGGGATACCAAGACGCTCTGCACGCAGGTGCTGGCCCCGTCGCTGCTCGAGCGCCTCGCCTCGCTGGGGCTCGGATGCGATTCGGCGATGCGGATCTTCGTCGCCAGCGTGCGCGACCCCGCGCTGACGGTCTCCCGGATCACGATCGCCGGCGCGAGCGCATCTGCGATCACGCTCAGCACCGCTCGCGGTCAGCAGCCGACGCTCGAGCAGATCGAGCTGGTCAAGACCGGGCAGGGGTGGCGGCTCAGCTCGCTTGGATCCGGCGCGCCGGCTGGAGCTCGCTGACGAGCAGCCCGAAGGCGACCATGTCCTGTCGTCCGTAAGTTCCTCGCATGTATGAGCGCAGCACGGCTTCGCGGCTGAAGCCCGCGCGCTCCGCGACGCGCTGTGAGGCGGGGTTGCCGGTCGCCGCGAGCAGATCGATCCGCTCGAGCCCCAGCGCCTGGAAGCCCCAGGCGCAGATCAGCCGGACCGCCCTGGTCGCGTGCCCCCGACCCCGAGCCGGGCGCGCCACCCAGTAGCCGACCTCCGCGCGCCCGTGCTCCCAGGCGATCCGCATCAGCGAGATCGAGCCCAGCAGCCGGCGATCGTCGTCGGCGGCGACGATCGCGAATGGCGCCGCCTGCCCAGCCGCGATCGCGTCGTAGCGCTGGAGCAGGTAGGCACGCGCCTCGGCCTCGCCGTAGCGGGCCGGGACCCGGGTCCAGCGCACGATCTCGGGGTCCTGGCAGGCGGCGACCAGCTGCTCGAGGTCCGACTCGCGCCACGGCCGCAGCGCCGTGGGCGGCTCGGCGAGCGGCTCGGCGGCGAGCACGATCCGCCGCTCCCTGCTGGCGCGCTGGCCGCCGATCGTCATCCGCCGCCCGGCCCCACCGGCTCGCCAACCTGCTCCATCGATCCACCACCCGCGGCGGCTCGCTGCGCGAGCTCGCGCTCGAGCGTCGGGACGTCGAGTCCGGGGTCAAGCTCGGACAGCCAGCGCTCCGCTTCCCGGCGGCCCCGGAGCGCCCGCAGGCCCCGCTCGCCGTGCTCGGCGATGAAATCGGCCAGCGCGTGCATGCGCCGCGCCCGCAGCCGGCGCGCTGGCAGATCGAGGGCTTGACGGTGTGCTTGCAGCGCGTCGAGCAGCTCCTCGACGCCGACGGGTGGCGCCACCGAGGAGACCGCGATCACCGGCGTCTGCGCCGAGCCGAGCGATCGCAGCGCCGCGTGCAGGTCGGCGACCGCCCTGGTCGCGACCCGACCCAGGTCTGCCTTGGTGACCACCAGCACGTCGGGGATCTCCATGATCCCCGCCTTCAGGAACTGGAGCACGTCACCGGACGCCGGCTGCACCACCACCGTCACGGTATCGGCCACGTCCGCCACCTCGGTCTCCGACTGTCCGACGCCGACCGTCTCGATCACCACCACCTCGAACGCCGCCGCCAGCGCGCTCGCCGCCGCCCGGGTGGCGGGCGCGAGTCCGCCCATCCGCTCGCCCGCCGCGCTCGAGCGGATGAACACCGATGGATCGGACGGATCGGCCTCGATCCGGGCGCGGTCGCCGAGCAGCGCGCCGCCCGAGCGCCGCGAGGTCGGATCGACCGCCAGCACCGCCACGGTCTGCCCCCGCGAGCGCCAGCCCGCCACCAGCCGCGAGAGCAGCGAGGACTTGCCGACCCCCGGCGGCCCGGTCAGCCCGACTACGTGCGCTCCGGCCTCGCCGCCGAGCGCGGCCGGCGACACCGCCGCGAGCAGCTGCGCGGTTTGCTCGCGGGCCCCCGGCGTGCGGCTCTCGACGAGGTTCAGCACCGCGGGGGCGGCGGTCAGGTCGCGCTCGCGCAACCTGGCGCCGAGCTCGCGGCCCTCGGTGCTCGCCTGCGTCAAGCGCCGACGGCCGTGTCGACGCCGTAGCGCACGCCCACGAGCGTGACGATGTCGCGCATCATCCGGTTCAGGTCCCAGTCCTTGGGGGTGTAGACCGCCGCCACGCCCGCTTCGCGCAGCGCCGCCGCGTCGGCCTCGG
>JAFAZB010000407.1 GCA_019240015.1 Solirubrobacterales bacterium | reverse complement strand
ATGCCGGCCGGGCTGTCGCTGCTGGCCGTGCTCGAGAACCCAGGGGTGGCCGGCTGAACGCGATGGAGGGCTGATGGCGCGCCTCGGGGGCATCGTGATCGCGTCCGGCGCGATCATCGGGCTGTCCGACAACCTGGGCTATCTGCTGCCGGCGATCATCGGCCTCGAGTCGATGGGGATCCCATCGCCGGGAGAGACCGCGCTCGTGGCCGCCGCCATCCTGGCCAGTCAGGGCAAGCTCCAGATCTGGCTGGTGATCGTGATCGGCGTCGCCTCGGCGATCATCGGCGATAACACCGGCTACCTGCTCGGGCGCAAGTTCGGCCGTGAGGTGCTCGAGGCCCCGGGCCCGTTCCACAAGCGCCGGCTGCTGGTGATCAGGGCGGGCGATCGGTTCTTCGAGCGCCACGGCCCCAAGGCCGTGTTCCTGGCGCGCTGGATCGCGCTCGTGCGGTTCGCCGCCGCCTGGCTCGCGGGGATCAATGAGATGCGCTTCCCGGTGTTCTTCTTCTGGAACGCGCTCGGTGGGATCACCTGGGGGACGACCTACGGCCTGGCCGGCTACTTCGGCGGCAACGCCGCGTCGCACGTGCTCTCGGAGGTGGGCGTGATCGGCGCGATCGTGCTGGCGGCCGTGGTCGTGATCGGGTACGTGTACGTCAGGGTGCGCGAGCGGCGGGCGGGGGAGTGAGGGGCGCCGGGGGCGGGGCGGGGCGGCCTGGGCGGGGCGCCGGGGCGTGCCCCCCAGCCTCAGTCGACCAGCCCCGCACGGTTCGATGCCAGCGCCGGGGGCGGTCGATGCCAACGCCGGGGGGCGGTCGATGCCAACGCCGGGCCGTTCGCATCGCGACCCCGCGGGCGCTGAGCGCCCGTCAGCGAGTCGCGACCGAACCCGAATCGCACCAAATCGCACCCACCCCCGGTCGTTTTCAGGGGTGGTTCCGCTGGTGATTACCTAAGCGCGCCGGGGTGCACCACCCCTCCGAGTGGGAGCGCCAGTGTTCGAATAGCGTCGATTGGCGCGCGCGCCGCCGTGCCGTCCGCCCTACGAGTTGCGCTCCGGCTCCAGTTCCAGCGCGCACGAGTTGATGCAGTAGCGCATCCCGGTAGGCCCGGGGCCGTCGTCGAACACATGGCCGAGGTGGCCGCCGCAGCGCTTGCAGAGCACTTCGGTGCGGACCATGCCCAGGCTCCGGTCTTCGCGCAGCTCGACGCTCTCGGCGGCCGCGGGCTCATAGAAGCTCGGCCAGCCGGTGCCCGACTCGAACTTCGTGTCAGAGCTGAACAGCTGGGCTCCACAGCCCGCGCAGGTGTAGGTTCCATCATCCTTGACGTCGACGTACTTGCCGGTGAACGGACGCTCGGTGCCGTGGCGGCGAAGCACCTCGTACTGCTCGGGCGTGAGCCGCTCACGCCACTGATCCTCGGTTAGTTGCAGCTCGCGTTCTGTTTGCATGGATCCCACGTTACAGCGCCGGGAGTGCCCGGCCCGCGCACTACCGCTACACGTAGCTGCGCGCAGCTCTCGGATCCGGATCCACCAGCTCGATCGCGAGGCTCGACCATCCGAAATCGACCGCGCCCATTCCGCCGCCTGAGCGCGGGTCGTAGTACTCGCGCAGACCCTGCGAACGGACCACGGCCGAGATTCGCGCCGCCAGCTCGTCGGCTTCGGGCTGATAGCCGAGCCGGGTCAGCCCCAGCCACAGCAGCCAGGCGGAGTTGATCCAAGTGGGCCCGCGCCAGTAGCGCCGCAGACCGAACAGGTCCGTGTCCTTGGTCGCGAAGCTGGGATCGCTGGCGGATACCGACGGCGGCGGGACGGGCAGCCAGAACCGCTCGGGATCCAGGAGCTGTTCGTCGACCAGGCGCCGGCCGATGTGCTCGGGAAGATCCGGCAGCGCCAGCGGCGCGAGCGCGGTCCAGGTGAGAGCCGGGACGCGAGCCGGCTCCGGCCTGGCAAGCGGCCGGAACACCCCCGAGGACTCGTCGTACATCCGCTCGACGATCGTCGGCGTGAGCGATCGCAGCCCGAGCGCCATCCGCGAGAGGTTGTAGAGCACGTTGGTCATCACCTCGCAGCAGACTGGCCCTCCGGCGGCCGCGATCCGCCGCAGGTCATAGCCCAACTGGCGGTTGCGCCTGACCAGCAGCAAGAAGCCGGGCAGCCCGTGCGCTCGGTGGCCCCAAATCGCGTCGAACTGGGTCGAGGCGTCGAGCCCCGACTCGTCGGGCTGGACGATCCAGATCAGCCCGTCGCCGTCGAGGTCGCGGTGCTCGCCCAGCCAGCGGTGCTGGGCGCGGATCCCCGGTATATCGGCCGGGTCCCCGACCGCGATTCGCCACGCCCATGCGAGCGTCGGGGGCTGGATGCTGGCGGTCATCAAGTCGTGCGGCGAGAGCACGTTATAGGTGAAGCGCCGACGGCCCCCTAGCGGGCTCCAGAAGATCGTGTGGCCGATGAAGCCATCCTCGCGCTGGGCCGCGAGCAGCGACTCCAGTTCCCGACGCGAGCGATCGGGATCGAAGTGCCGCCACGCGATCGCGGTGAAGCAGGAATCCCAGAACCATTGCCACGGGTAGTGCCGAGGACTGGGGCAGGTGTACGCGAATGGCGTGTCGTCCGCCGCTCGGATCCCTTCGCGCCAGTTCTGGCGCAAGGTGCTCTCGCACAGGCCGCGTACATCTGCGCGCTCGGTCTCTGCCAACATCGAGCGCCATCCTGCCACCCGGGGTCCCCGGTGGCCCCTCTCACAATCCCAGGAGCCTCCTACGACTCGCGCACCCCGGGCGCCGCTCGCGGTTGGCTGGGCGGCCAGACATGCAGCCGAGCTGCTCGACCCGCTGGCCGTCGCCCGCTGGAGATCGACCGGTCAGGAACGCGCCGCGGCGGTGCCGCCGCGACAGCTGCGTGCCCGCGCCGGCGTCCCGGCCGTGCGCGACTATGTCGAAGGGGCGGGGAGGGCCGCGGCGGAGCTGTTCGACACGCTGGCCGCGGCCGGCCGGGGCCCCGAGCAGCTCCACCGCGTGCTCGACTTCGGCGCCGGCGCGGGGCGCGTGTTGCCGCACCTGGCGGCGCTGGTCCCGCACGCCAGCTTCACCGGCTGCGACGTCGACGCACGCGCGATCGCGTGGGCGAGCCGCCACCACCCCACTCAGCGCTGGGAGCGCAGCGCGTTCCTCCCGCCGCTGCCGTTCGAGCCGGAGAGCTTCGACCTCGTCTATTCGATCTCGGTTTTCAGCCACCTCGACGAATGGCTCCAGGATCGGTGGCTCGCCGAGCTGCGCCGGATCCTGAGCCCGGGCGGCGTCGCGCTGCTCTCGGTCCACGGACCATCCGCCTTCGAGCAGTTCAGGCAGGGCGCCGCCCGTACCGCGTGGTGCACGCGATCGGCGTTCGCCCGCGGACCGCTCGGTCCCGGTGAATTCGAGTTTGTCCCGTACCGTCGTTCGGTCTGGAACGCCGCCACGCTCCCCGGCATCGGCGAGGGCTATGGACTCTCCTTCCATGGGCACGACTACGTCAGAGCGCACTGGTCCACGAGCCTCGCGGTGCTCGAGCTCCGAGAGCGGGCGATCACCGGATGGCAGGACATCGTGATCTGCCAGCCGTGACCGCCGTGCGGGATCAGAGCTCGCTTGCGGCGACGCGGCCCCCGTTCGACGGCCACGCGCGCGCCTGCGCCGTGCTGGGGGCGATCGCGATCGCGTTCTCGAGCATTCTGGTGCGCCTCAGCCACGCCTCGCCGTCGACTGCCGCCATCTTCCGGTGCGCATATGCGCTGCCGGTCCTCGGCCTGCTGGCGTGGCGCGAGGACCGGCGCTTCGGCCCGCGCAGCTGGCGCGAGCGGCGAGCCGCACTGGCGGCGGGAGCGTTCTTCGCCGCCGACCTGATCTTGTGGCACCACTCGATCGCGGACGTGGGGGCGGGGCTCGCGACGGTGCTCGCCAACGTGCAGGTGGTGCTCGTGCCGCTGGTCGCCTGGGCGGTGCTCGCGGAACGCCCGGGCCGCCGGGTGCTGGTCGCGCTCCCGGTCGCGCTGCTCGGAGTGCTGCTGATCTCGGGTGTGCTCGAGCACGGTGCCTTCGGCCACGATCCGACGCGGGGAACGGTGTTCGGGTTAGGCGCAGGAGTCGCCTACGTGGGCTTCCTGCTGACACTTCGCCATGGCGGCGCAGATCTGCGACGTCCGGCGGGGCCGCTGTTCGACGCGACCGCGACGGCGACCGTGCTGTGTGTGATCGCGGGGTGGGTGATCGGCGACGCGCGGCTGGTTCCCCGTTGGCCGGGGGCCGGCTGGCTGATCACGCTGGCGCTCACCTCGCAGGTTCTCGGCTGGCTGCTGATCACGATCTCACTGCCGCGCCTGCCCGCAGCCCTGACCTCGGTGTTGCTCACGATCCAGCCGGTTGGCTCGGTCGCGCTCGCGGCGCTGATCTTTGGCGAGGCGCCGAGTGCGTTGCAGCTGGCGGGCGTGGCGCTGGTGTTGGTGGCGTTGCTGGGCGCGACAAGATCACGCGAGGGTCGTGGCGGCTGGATCTCGCGCAAGCGAGTGCTGATTTTGAGGAAGTTGTGGACGTCTATGTGAACCGATTGTCTTGTTCGGCGACCTGCTCGCGTGGGGGTGGGCCGTCTGCAGTTCACGGCCCCAGCGCGTTGTGACGTCATCTTGACTTGACAGCGACGTCGTCATGATGTCACACTGACGTCATGCAACTCGGTGGGTATGTCCAAGCGATCTGCGAAGACCTCGCGCGGGTGGCCGCGGTGGGCGACGAGTCGACGGCTCGTGCAGCCGAGCTGCTCGCCGGGGCACTCGAGTCCTCGCTCGGCCGGCGGCTCCAGGAGGCGCTGGCCGAGGCCGCGCTCGAGCTGTCGTCTCAACTCGAAGGGGGCAGCGTCGAAGTGCGGATCGCCGGCGGCGAGCCCGAGCTCGTCTACGTCGACGAC
>JAFAZB010000317.1 GCA_019240015.1 Solirubrobacterales bacterium | reverse complement strand
ACGAAGGCGAACCGGCCGGCGGCGTTGGTCCTGGTCGCGGCGACCGGCTGGAACCCGTGCCGGCCGGGGAGCTCGTGCCACAGCACGACCCGGGTCCCGGTGGGCTCCCCGAACAGCCGGCCGGCGATCTCGACGGGCTCCCCGGCGGTCGACGGGTTCGGGAACGCGGCGACGGTGAACGGGCTGCCGGCAGCGGCGGACGAGGCGGCCGAGCCTAGGATCAGCGCCACCACCCCGCCGGCGAGCGCCAGCGACAAGAGCGACAACGACACGACCAGCGAACGACGCATCCGCACCCTCCCACGCTATTGAGCCGGCCGTCGATTGGATTAACCGCGGCGCGCGTGGAGAGTTGCGGTGTGCGGGCGCTCCCTCGGACGGCCCGGGCGCCCCGCCCGCTGGCGAACATTGGCGATTCGGTTCGGAGGGGTCGAACCAATTCGCCAAAGTTCGCGCAGGGCGCGACGCGCGCGCTACAGCGACAGGGCCCGGCGGCAGGAGTCCAACGCCGCGGGATCGGGCTCGGCCCCGATGCCTAGCCCGAGCGTCGCACGCTCGCCGCGCTCCCAGTTGTGAAGCGCCAGGTCGAGCGCGTCGAGCGGCAGCCCGCAGGCGCTCGCCAGCTCGCCGGCGCGGCGCTCGAGCAGCAGCGGATCGCCGATCCCGAGCAGTCGCTTGGCCGCGAGCGTGACGGGGTCACCGGCACCCAACTGGAGCGCGGCGGGACGCAGCTCGTAGACGCCGGTCCGACCCAGGATCACCAGCAGCGCGAACCGCCCCGCGCGGTGAAATCCAGGCAGGGCCAACCGTTCGAAGGTCCGTGCGAAGCGACGCTCCGCCGACCACTCCGGCTGACCGGTGAATGCCGCCGCCTGCGACCCCGCGCGCTCGGCCCACGCCCGGTACGCGGTCAGCGTCCGCTCGGGGCGGGTCGGATCGTGGACGCTGCGGGGACCCGTCTCGATTCCCTCCAGGTCGGGGTCGGCGCCCGACCCCCACGAGGTCCGCACCCGCTCGATCGAGCGGAACGGGCTGGCCTCCTCGAGCGGACCGATGTAGGCGATCAACAGCGCCAGCCAGGTGCGCTCCTCGAGCTCGCGGTCGGCGGCCGCCACTTCGGCATACAGCTCCGGCGGGTCGGAGCTGAGCAGCCCCAGGCAGCCGGCCGACGAGGCCAGCTCCTGCGCCAGGCGTTCAGCGTCCGCGCTCGACTTCAGCCCCGGCAGCAGCGGTGAGCGGTAGCCGTCGTCGACGCCTCTGGCCAGCCTGCGGACCGTCATGCCAGCGCCGGAGCGAGAGCCCGCCGGGCGTCGGGGACCGGAGGTGCCGCGCCTCGAGGGCACCGCCCCCGGAGCGCTCGACCGGGCGCTCGCGATGCGCGGCGCACTCGAGGACACGATCGGGCGCAGCTCGACCTCCTGCTCGCGCGCGCAGATCGGGCAGTTCTGGACCAGCCGATTGTGGCGACAGAACGTAGGCAGACCGGGATCGTTGCACGCCCGGCGCGCTCGGTCGTTGCGCCAGGCGGCCGCCGTGTCGCTTTGACGCCGCGCACGGCCGTGGATAGGATTCCACGCGGCCGCCGCACCTGTTTACGGTACGTCACGGGAGGTTAGGGTGAGAGGGATGAGTGGACGCAGCGCAGTGCGTCGCCGCGTGATCGCGGGCGCAGTCGCAGCCGTGGCGGTCGTCTTGCCGGCGAGCACAGCCGCGCACCAGTCGCATGCGCTGAGCAACGTCACGGGTCCGGTAAGCCCCGCGCCGAAGCCGACGATCACGCCCCCAGGCGGAGCGCCGTTCCTCCCCACGCTGGGCGACTGGGAGGGCACTGCAAACGGGTTCCCGGCCAGCTTCCAGCTGCTCTACGACCCCCACTCGAGCTCATATGAGTTCAAGGACATGGTGCTGTTGCAGCCAAACGGCTGCCCGGTCAGCAGCTGGCATTACTCGGAGGGACTGGTCAGCCCCCATCGGCTGAGGACGCTGCGGCACGACGGAACCTACGGGCTGACCAATGCCGGGCTGGGCGGCGGCCTGACGGGGCCTCACAGCGCGCTGCTGACTCACTCCTACAACGCCGGCTCCGGCAGCTGCAGCGGAGCCCTCAAGTGGAAGCTCCATCCCGCGCAGCGGCGCACCGTGCAGGACGGGACGTGGAAGCTGCAGTTCGCCGACGGGGAGTCGAAAAAGTTCACCGTCCTAGCCGGAGGTCGGCTCGCGACGTCGATCGGCCTGCCGTCCGAGCTCGCGAGCTGCCGCGGGCCCAGCGGCGCGGTCGACCTGTTCATCGCCGCAAACGGCCAGGCGCGCGTCTCGCAACCCGATGTCGCGGTGTCGCTGAAGTTCTCGGCGACCAGCGCCAGCGGTGAGATCACGGTGCCGGGTGGGAGCTGTCCCCGGTTCACGATGACGGCCTCGCTGCCAAAGCACTAGCTGCCACTTGGGCGCGTCCGGCGTCGGGCGGGCGCGTCAGGCGCGTCCGGCGTCGGGCGGGCGCGTCAGGTCTCGCCGGGGGTCCAGCCCGCGGCCACCGCCTCGCCGCGCCGGTGGGCCTTGCCGCTGGCGATCACCTCGCGGAAGCTCTTGAACCGGAAGATCAGCACCAGCGCGGCGAACCCGAGCGCCGAGCTGAGCACCGCGGTCGCGATCTGCTGTCCCACCGAGAACGAGGCCACGTCCGGGTTGTGGGCGAAGATCGTCAGCAGCAGCGCCTGCTGCACGCCGGCGCCTCCCGGCGTGAACGGAAACACCGACGCGACCACCTGCACCGCGAGCACCAGCAACGCGTTGCGAACCGAGCCCCCGATGTGGAACGCGTCGAGCAACGCCCAGTAGGCCGCAAAGCGCGCCACCCAGCTGACGAGCTGCCAGCTGGCCATCTCGCGCCGATACCGGCGCCGATCGCGCAGGATCGTCACGCCCTGGCGAACGCGCTGCCAGAAAGCCCTGACCCGCGCCGAGAGCAAGGCGAAGCCGACCAGGAACAGCACGCCGAGAAAGGTCAGGAAGAACAGGGTGAAGCGCATGTGCGAGGCGAAGAAGCTGATGTCGAACGCCGGCAGCTTGGAGAAGTCGGGGGGCTTTGGGAACACGCCCTGAGTGAACGCGAAGCACATGATCAGCAGGCCCATGAACCAATCGAACAGCACACCCGTCGACAGGGCGGCGGCGATCGCGGGATAGCTGCCGGGCGGAATCGCGACCCTGGTGAGGAACAGCTGCGCGATGTTCCCCCCGCCGAGCGGGAACACGTTGTTGACCGCGTAGCCGACCATGTAGGCACCCCAGACGTCGCGCCAACGGATCCGGACACCGGGATACGCGGCGCGGATCGCGTTGAACAGCGCCCGCGAACGCAGCCACAGGTAGATCCCGTACAGCAACAGCCCCAGCAGCAATGCCCCCCACTGCAGGTTGGCCAGCTGCGAGAAGAACCGCCCCGCCGAGTCGAGCAGGTGATCGATCGTCGAGCCGACCGAGGCGTGTCCAGCGTGGTGCGCAGTGCCGCTCAGGACCGCGAGTGCTGCCATCCCGAAACGGTCGCACACCCGGAGGCGGGCCGCACCGCGGCGGCACGCAACGCGCTGATCTCGCGGTCCGGGGGCGGCTGCCCAGCGCGAATGCTCACGCGCCCGACAAGAGGCCCGGGGGACCCAGATCCATCTGGGCCCCCCGGAGAGTCAGGGAAGTGGGGGCGCAGTTCCCTGACCGACAGGGGCGAGTTTCCCCGTCCCAAGCTTTTCTAACGCCCCGACCGCACGCAACCGCGGCCACCACCTGTTTACAAGGTATCACCCCGGGGCGCAACGCGCACATAGCGAGTATTTGCCGCCGCCCACAACGCGCACATTGCGGGATACGCGCTCTCCGCAGCGCGCGACATCCAGCTCGTATCGCTAGCGAGGCCGGGTACCCGGACCGCTGAAGAACTCCTCGCCCGGCCGGACCGTCCCCGCCGCCTCCGCTTCGTGGCGCAGCGTGCGGTCGGCCTCGCCGCTCCACGCCCCGACGGCGAGCATCTCGCGGTCGGCGTCCATCGGGCTTCCGCCGAGATCCTGGTTGACGATCCGGGCGCACTTGCGACCCTCGGCGATCGCGGTGACCACCAGTGACTGACCGATACGCGCGTCTCCGCAGGCGTACACCCTGCCGACGGACGTGCGATAGGTCTGCTGGGTGCGGATGTTGCCGCGCCGATCGAGCGCGAGACCGAGCTCACCGACCGGCCCATCGTGCTCGGGGTGCTCGAAGCCGATCGCGATCAGGACCAGGTCCGCCTCCAGCACGAACTCGCTGCCGGGCACCGGAGTCAGGTCCCGCGAGGAGGTCCCGGTCACCTTCCGCGCGTAGACGTGACTCACCGCACCGTCCTTGCCGCCGAACCCCGTGACCTCGGTTCCCCAGCGACGCTTGCCGCCCTCCTCGAGCGCGTATGTCGTCGGGGTGCGCTTGGGGGGCAGCGGCCACGGGTGACGCGGGTCATCGCCGCTGTCCGGCAGCTCGGCGTAGACATCGAGCATCACCACGCTGTGGGCCCCTTCGCGGTGAGAGTTGGAGATGCAATCCATACCGGTGTCGCCGCCACCGACCACGAGCACTCGCTTGCCATGGGCCGTGATCTCCGTCCCCGGCTCAGGGGCCCGGAACGGCCTGCCCTGTTGCTCCGCTACCCACCTGTTGCGCTGATACAGGTAGTCCATCGCCAGGTGGATGCCCCGTAGGTCGCGGCCCGGCGCGTCGAGGTCACGGGACACGCGCGAGCCGATCGTCAGCACGATCGCGTCGTGGGCGTCCTGGAGCTCGCTGACCGGTTTATCGCGCCCGACGTCGGTGTCGTACACGAACACGATTCCCTCTTCCTCCAGGATCGCCACCCGGCGGTCGATGATCGACTTCTCGAGCTTGGCGTCGGGGACCCCGAAGCGCATCAGGCCGCCAGGGCCTTCGTCGCGCTCGTAGACCGTCACCTGGTGTCCGCAGCGGTTGAGCTCCGCGGCGGCTGCCAGTCCCGCGGGCCCGGCTCCGATCACGGCGACCGATTTGCCGCT
>JAFAZB010000309.1 GCA_019240015.1 Solirubrobacterales bacterium | reverse complement strand
GGACCCGGGCTCGCGTGGCGCGGACCCGGGCTCGCGTCGCGCGGACGACCGAGACCTATCCTCGGAACTGCCATGTCCGTCGTCGCCGCCGACCAGCGCCGCCGCCTGCCCGATGAGCCGGGGGTCTACCTGTTCCGCGACGGGCGCGAGCGGGTCGTCTACGTGGGCAAGGCCAAGTCGATCCGTAAGCGCGTGGCCTCGCACTTCTCCAACCCCAGCACGCGCGCGGGCCGCGACCTGATCCCGATGATCGACCAGGTCGAGGCGCTGGTCGTGCACACCGACGCCGAGGCGCTGCTGGTGGAGCAGAACTTCATCAAGCAGTACAAGCCGCGCTTCAACATCCGCCTGCGCGACGACAAGTCATACCCCTACATCGCGATCTCGCTCGACGAGGACTTCCCCCGGGTCTACTTCACCCGCGAGCGCCACCGCCGCGACCGCGCCTACTTCGGCCCCTACAGCAACGCCAAGCGCGTGCGCTCCACGCTCGAGGTGCTGGGCAAGGTGTTCATGTTCCGCTCCTGCGAGGGGCCAGAGCCTGGGCGCCGGAGCGGCTCGCCGTGCCTGGACTACTACATCAAGCGCTGCGAGGCCCCGTGCGTCGGCTACGTCAGCCGCGAGCGGTATCGCGCCGGGATCGAGGGGGTCACCGACTTCCTCTCCGGGCGCTACAAGGAGATCGAGCGCGGTCTCCAGCAGGCGATGCGGGACGCGGCCGCCGAGCAGCGCTTCGAGGACGCCGCCCGGGAGCGCAACCGGCTGCGCGCCGTGCGCTCGCTGCTCGAGCGCCAGCGGGTGGCCAACGAAGCCACCGGCACGCTCGACGCGATCGCGGTCGCGGTCGCCGACGACGAGGCCAACGCCCAGGTGTTTCAGGTGCGCGACGGCGTCCTGTCCGACCGCCAGAGCTTCTACCTCGACAACGAGGCCGGAGCCGGGATCGCCGAGGTCGCCGAAGCGTTCATCCTCCAGTACTACGCCAGCGCGATGATGGTGCCGCCGCTGCTGGTCGTGCAGCGCGAGCTGGGCGACGCCCCCGCCTTGGCGCAGGCGCTCTCGGCGCGCCGCGGGACCGCCGTCGAGCTGCGGGCCGCCGAGCGCGGCGACAAGCGGCGAATCCTCGAGCTCGCCGAGCGCAACGCCAGGCTCGCGCTCGACCAGGAGAAGCTCCGCTCCGAGCGCCGGCGCCAGCAGCGGGTCGAGGCGCTCGACGGGCTCCAGCAGGCGCTGGGACTCGATGTGATCCCGCTGCGGATCGAGTGCTTTGACATCTCCACGCTGATGGGGACCAACACGGTCGCCTCGATGGTCGTGTTCGAGGGCGGGGCGCCGAAGAAGTCCGACTACCGGCGCTTCAAGGTGTGGGCGGGCGCCGGCGAGGAGCCGGCCCCCGACGACTTCGCGGCGATGGAGGAGGTGCTCTCCCGCCGCTGGGCGCGCTGGGAGCGCCAGCGCGACGTCTCCCCGCACGACAAGGACTACGACCCCAGCTTCGCGGCGCTGCCCAACGTGGTGGTGATCGACGGCGGCAAGGGCCAGCTGTCGGCGGGGCTTCGGGCGCTCAAGGGGTTCCGGGACCGGGGGGTGCTGGTGGTCTCGCTCGCCAAGCGGATCGAGGAGGTGTTCATCCCCGGGCGCGACGCGCCGCTGGCGCTGGCCCACGACACCCCCGAGCTCCAGCTGCTCCAGCGGGTCCGCGACGAGGCCCACCGGTTCGCGGTCACCCACCACCGGATCCGGCGCGACCGCGCGATGACCGCCTCGGTGCTGGACGACCTGCCGGGCGTGGGCCCGGCGCGCAAGCGGGCGCTGCTGAACCATTTCGGCTCGCCCGACGCGATCCTGACCGCCTCCCGCGAGGAGCTCGAGGCGGTTCCCGGGCTGCCAGGCAAGCTGGCCCGCGAGATGTACCGGGAGCTGCACAAGAGCGGGGTATAGGAGGCTGCGCTGCATGCAGCGCAGCCCCGGCGGTGCATGCACCGCCGGTGGGGGGCGCGCATGCGCGCCCCCCTTCCCGGTTCCTATTGGGTCAGCAATGCCGCGCTGGCGGGCGGCAGCGAGATCGAGTAGCTGCCGGCGCTCGCGGCTATCGGGGTGGCGCTCTGCGGCCCCGGCAGCGCGCCGGTCGTGGTCTGCGCGCCGAAGCTCTGGCCACCCAGCGTCACCCCCCCGGTGGCGGCGGCGCTGCGCGCGAGCAGGTACTCGAGCGTCCCCTGCGCCGCTCCGGGCACTTGCAGCTGGAACGTGTAGCGCGAGCTGGTGCTCTTGTTGATCGCGACCACCCGGACGTGGCCGTCGGTGCCCTCGGTGGCCCACACCTTGACCGGCCCCGCGGGGGCGCTGACCGGCAGCAGCTGGGCGCCCACCGGAAACGCCTGGGCGAACAGCAGCATCCCGTAGTACTCGGGGTGCACGGTCGCGCGCCAGGCGCCGCCGTGGCCGCGGCTGAAGCTGAACAGCTCGTAGCTCGCTCCCGGCAGCGAGTGGATGTTGACGCCGTCGACGCCGACGCTGGCCAGGTTGAACAGGGTGTCGAGCACCCACAGCGCCGAGGCGAACGTGTCGCTGGTGCCCTTGCGCCCGCCGCACGAGGCCGAGTTCATCTCCCCGATCCGGAACGGAAGGCCGTGCGCGTGCGCGACCGCCGCGTAGCCGGCGACGCCGCGCGCCAGCCCGCTCGCCGAGCCGTCGGCCAGCAGGTTCGCGATCGAGGCATAGCCCGGCGCGCGGGGCTTGGTCAGGCAGCCCCGCAGCGGGTAGCGGTGGTAGGTGACGACCGCCAGCCCAGGCTCGGCCGACAGGAACCGCGACAGGCCGCCCATCCAGCTCGAGCCCGAGAACGCGGGCCCCGCGAGCGGCGCCGACGGGAGCGCCTCGCGCCAGCGCGAGAAGTCGCCGATGAACGACCCCAAGTCGTAGCGACGGCTGCGGGCGAACACCGTGCGGCCCTTGAGCCTGTACCACCCCGCGGCCCCGTACAGGTCGGGCTCGTTGCCGATCTCGAGCGCCTCGATGTACTGACTGCCGATCCCCGCGAGCAGCGCGCGCGCCTCCGCGGCGGCAAGCGCCGGGCGCCCCGCCGCGAGGTTGACGCCGAGGATCAGCCGCGCCCCCAGCGCGCCGGCGAGCGCGCGCGTGGTCCGCAGCCACCCTTGGCTGAGGCGGTAGTAGATCCCCCCCGGCGGGATCACGCCGCGCATCGGCCACCAGGTCCCGTCGGTGCTGTCACCGCCGATTCGCAGCACCGGGGCCTGGCCCGGGGCCAGCTGCGCCAGCAGCCTCACCAGCACCGGATCCACCGCGCCGAGGTCGTCGCCGGCGTACAGGTGCAGCGCGCGGTACTCGAGCGAGACGCCGAGGAATCCCGCCGGCAGCGGCTGGCCGGTCGGGGTCGCCGACACGCTCGCCACGAGCTGTGCTTGCGCGGCGGCGGCCAGCCCCCAGAGCGCCAGCGACACGACCAGCGCCGCCACCATGCCAGTGCGAGCGCCGTGGCGGTGCACGGCGTCATCCTCGCATAAACGGTGGCTTGCGCCCGGCACCGCTTGTCCGCGTCGCCCGTCAAGCTTCAGGTCATGGAAGCCTCGGCGCTCGAAGACCTGGTGATCATCACCGGCTTCTCCGGCGCCGGGAAATCGACCGCGATGGCGGCGTTCGAGGACGAGGGGTACTTCTGCGTCGACAACCTGCCCTCGGAGATGATCCGCTCGCTGGTCGACCTGTTCATGCATGCGGGCTCCAAGGTGGCCAAGGCGGCGGTCGTCTCCGACGTGCGCGGCGGCAGCTACTTCGAGGGGCTCGCGGCGATGCTCGACGACCTGCGCGCCAGCGGCGTCAGGCACCGGGTGGTGTTCCTGGAGGCCGACGAGCAGACGTTGCTGACCCGCTACAAGGAGACGCGCCGGCGCCATCCACTGGCGCCTCGGGGCAGCGTGGCGGAGGGCATCGAGCGCGAGCGCGAGCTGCTCGGGCAGCTGCGCAGGCGCGCCGACGTGGTGATCGACACGGGCGGGCTGACCGCCGCGATGCTGCGGCGCAAGCTCGCCGACGAGCTGCTCCCGACCCGGACGCCGGGCCGGCTGGTGGTCACCTTCCAGAGCTTCGGCTTCAAGTACGGGCCGACCCGCGACCCCGACCTACTGTTCGACGTCCGCTTTCTGCCCAACCCGCATTACGAGCAGGACCTGCGGCCGCTGACCGGCGACGACGAGGCCGTGGTGGCGTTCATCAATCGCGACGGCGAGCTCGACGCGTTCTACGAGCGACTGCATCCGCTGCTGGACTACCTGCTCGCGCAATATCTGGCGGAAGGCAAGGCCCACCTGGTGGTGGGGATCGGGTGCACCGGCGGACGGCACCGGTCGGTGGCGATCGTCGAGCACCTCGCGGATCGCTATCGCGCCTCCAGGGAGTACGTGATCGAAGTGGCGCACCGAGACGTCACCAAGCCCTCGTGATGGCGGGCGGATGATCGACCACGTCGGCTTCGAGGTCTCGGACCTGGCCCGCTCGGCGCGCTTCTACGACGCGGTGCTGTACGCGCTGGGGGCGCGGCGGATGCTCGAATCCGAGCACGCGGTCGCCTACGGCGTCAACGGACCGATGCTGTGGATCGTGGTTCGGGGCCGGCTCCCCGGTCCTGGATACGGGCACCTCGCGCTCCAGGCCAACGGCAAGGCGGCGGTCGACGCGGCCTACGCCGAAGGGATCGCCAACGGCGGGGCGGACGACGGTGCGCCGGGGCAGCGTCCCCAATACGGCCGGCGCTACTACGCGGGCTACCTGCGCGACCCCGATGGGTTGCGGGTCGAGATGGTGGCGCGCCGTTAGGGCTGGCGCGGCCGCGCGGGGATGGTGGGCGCTCGAACCCCGTTTAGGTAGCCTGTCGGCGAGCCGGCCGGGGAGTCGCACGCGGTCGCGCTGCGTGCACGGACCGCGAACGAACGGAGGATTCACGCATGTCGGTACGGGTCGGGATCAACGGCTTCGGGAGGATTGGTCGCAGCGTGTTCCGCGCCGCCTACGAGCGCGGCGCCGAGATCGAGTGGCTGGCCGTCAACGACCTGGTCGACCCGAAGACGATCGCCCACCTGCTCGCGTACGACTCCAACTACGGACCGTTCCCCGGTGAGGTGAAGGCGACCGACACGGGCCTGCGCGTGGACGGACAGGAGATCCGGGTGCTGGCCGAGCGCGACCCCGCGGCGCTGCCGTGGGAGGAGCTTGGGGCCGAGGTGGTGATCGAGTCCACGGGGCTGTTCACTGACCGCGAGAACGCCGCCAAGCACCTCGAAGCGGGCGCCCAGAAGGTCGTGATCTCGGCGCCGGCCACCGATCCCGACGTGACCGTCGCGCTGGGAGTCAACTTCGAGCAGGCCTACGAGCGCGAGCGCCACCGGGTGATCTCCAACGCATCGTGCACGACCAACTGCCTGGCCCCGGTGGCGAAGGTGCTGCACGACTCGGTCGGGATCAAGCACGGGTTGATGACCACGATCCACGCCTACACGGCCGACCAGCGCCTCCAGGACATGCCCCACCGCGACCTGCGCCGGGCGCGGGCGGCGGCGGTCAACCTGATCCCCGCCTCGACCGGGGCGGCGAAGGCGATCGGGCTGGTGATCCCGGAGCTGAACGGGAAGCTGCACGGGATGGCGATCCGGGCTCCGGTACCGACCGGGAGCGTCGTCGACCTGACCGTCGAGTGCAACCGGGAGACCAGCGTCGAGGAAGTCAACGAGGCATTCAAGGCAGCCGCGGAGAGCGGCCCGATGGAGGGCTTTCTCGCGTACACCGAGGATCCGATCGTGTCCTCGGACATCGTCAGGAATCCCGCCTCCTCGATCCTCGACTCGCAGCTGACCGCGGTCATGGACGGGACGATGGTCAAG
>JAFAZB010000304.1 GCA_019240015.1 Solirubrobacterales bacterium | reverse complement strand
AGGCGATGGTCGCCGAGCAGCGGCGGCTCCTATCTCAGGGCGATTGGGTCGCCGAGGGCCGCGACATCGGCACGGTCGTGGCGCCGGAGGCGGAGCTCAAGCTGTTCCTGAGCGCCAGCGCCGCGGAGCGCGCCCGCCGCCGCGCGGCCGAGCTCGGGGTCTCGCAGGCCACGGTGCTCGCCGAACAGGCGATCCGTGACGCGCGGGACCGCGGCCGAGCGCATTCGCCGTTGCGCCCGGCGCCAGGGGCCGTCGTGCTCGACACCACCGAGCTGGCGCTGGAGGCGGTCGTGGAGCGGATCGTCGCGATGGCGGAGAAGCTGCGGCGCTAGCGGGTGGCGCGGCTAGCCTGGGCGGGCATGAGGGTTGCGATCCTTGGTTATCCGAACGTCGGCAAGTCCTCGCTCGTCAATCGCCTGAGCGAATCGCGCGAGGCGGTGGTGCACGAACGCCCTGGGGTCACCCGCGACCGAAACGAGCTTCCCACCGAGTGGAATGGCACGCCCCTGACCCTGATCGACACGGGCGGCATCGACCTCGACGATCGCGACGAGCTGGCGCAGCAGATCCAACAGCAGGCGCGGGCCGCGCTCGCGGACGCCGACCTGGCGGTGCTGGTGGTCGACGCCAGGGCCGGCCTTCGCCCGGGCGATCAGGAGCTCGCCGACCTGCTTCGGCGGGGCCCGCTGCCGGTGCTGGTCGCCGCCAACAAGGTGGACAGCTCGCTTGACGTCGCGCTGGCGGCCGAGTTCCACGCGCTGGGGCTGGGCGAGCCGCTGCCCGTGTCCGCCGCTCAGGGGCTCGGGACCGGCGATCTGCTCGACCGGATCGTGGCGCTGGCGCCGGAGCAGCAGGACGATCCGCAACCGCCGGACGCGGTCCGCCTGGCGATCATCGGACGCCCGAACGTCGGAAAGTCCTCGCTGGTGAACCGTTTCCTGGGGGCCGAGCGCGTGATCGTCTCCCCATTGGCCGGCACCACTCGCGACGCGATCGACCTGCGGATGCGCTTCGAGGGGCGACCGATGACCTTGATCGACACCGCCGGGCTGAGGCGCCGGGGCAAGGTGGGCGAGTCGCTCGAGTACTACACGGCGCTGCGCTCGCGCCGCGCGGCTGAGCGAGCCGACGTGGCGCTGGTCGTGTGCGACGCCACCGACGGAATCACCGCCCAGGATCTGCGGGTCGCCGAGCTGGCGATGCGAAGCGGCTGCGCAACCGCATTGGTGCTCAACAAGTGGGACCTCGCGGAGTCCTTGGACCTCGAGCACGAGCGCGTCCGCGCCCATCAGAAGCTCCGCCTGCGACCGCGCGTTCTGACCGCGAGCGCCAAGACGGGCAGGCACGTGACGCGACTGCTCGTCGAGGCCACCGCGCTCGCCGATCGCAGCCGCACGCGCATCCCGACCCCGAACCTGAACCGGTTCCTGTCCGAGGTGGTGGCTGCCCGGCAGCCGCCGGCAGGGGCTGCACGCGGCGCGCGCGGCACCGGTCACCGGCTGCGACTGCTGTTCATGGCCCAGACGGGGGTGCGCCCGCCGCGCTTCTCGGTCCAGGTCAACTCCCGCCCGAGGGTGACGCGCGACTATGCATATTTCCTGGAGAACCGCCTCCGCGACCGCTACCGGCTGGAAGGCGTGCCGGTGATCATCGACTTCGTCGAGCGCAGCGAGCGGCGGGGGGTGAGGCGAGGAGCGGCTGCACGGTAGCTGGCGCGCGCGGGCCGGGACGCGTGGTTTAGTCCCGGCGGTGTTCAACCCGCATACCGGTGGCGAGCGACCTCGTCTCGTCTACCCGGGTCCGCGGCCGCCCTTGCCCGCGAATCCGCCTCCCCGGCCCAGGCAGCCCCTGCCGCCGCCGCGGCCGGCCGAGCCGGAGGAGTGGGCGCCTCCCGATTCCCCGCCGGCCGCCCCGGAGCGCGCTTCCTGGGCGCCGGCGGCGGTGGCCGCACCGCCGGTGGCGGAGCCTCCACCCACGGTGGCCGCGCCCGCGGAGCCTCCGTCGGTCGCGGCGGCGACCATGCCCGCGGTCGTGGAGCCCCCGGCGGTCGCGGTGGCCGGGACCGCGGTGGCGGAGCCTCCGCCTGCCGCGCCCGTTCCGGCGCCGTGGGAGCCCCCGGCCGCGCCGATTGCACAGCCGCCCGAGCGGGGTCTCGAGCCACCCGAGGAGCCGCCCGAGCCGGTCGCCGCGGCGGCGCCGAAGCGCCGGCGGCGCCGGATCCTGACGGCGCTGCTGCTCATCGGGGTGCTGCTAGCCGCTGCGGGAGCCGGAGCGCTGGTGCTCCGCAGGACCAGCGACGGCGGCCCAGCGCCGGAGACGGGCGCCGCCGCGTTCGTGCCAGGCGACGCGCTGGCGTACGTCAACGTGTCGATCGACGGGAGTCGCCCGGCGGTCAAGCGCGCGCTGACGATCGCCGCTCGCCTGCCGGACTACCCGTTGCTTGCGGCGGCGGTGATCCGCCGCCTGAGCACGCTCGGCCCGGGATCGCGCGTCGACTTCGGCCGCGATATCCGCCCCTGGCTTGGCAAGGAGGCGGCGCTCGCGCTGCTCAACGCGACCGGCTCCGCAACCAGCTCGCTAACGCTGCTCGAGGTGCGCGACCAAGCGCTGGCGCGCGCGTTTCTCGACGCCTCGGGGGCTGCGCCGCAGGGCGCCTACCGGCAGGTAGCGCTGTTCGGATACCGGCACGGGGCGGAGCTGGCGTTCGTCGGCCGCTACCTGGCCGTCGGTGGGGCGCCCGCCGTACGCGCCGCGATCGACGTGTCCGCGGGCGCGGAGCCCTCGCTCCGAGCGGACGGCTCCTACCAGCGCGCCGCCGCCGGCGAGCCATCAGACCGCGTGCTCGATGCTTACCTGTCCGCCGCTGGGGTGCGTCGACTGCTGAGACCTCGCAGCGGACTGCCGGCCGGGCTCGGGTCGCTCCTGGATCAGCCCGCCCTGCTGGGCACATCGATGTCGCTGTCGCCGGATTCGCACGGCGCCCGAATCCGGATCCACAGCGCGCTCGACCCGACGCTCGCGCACCTGAGCGGCGCACGGACGAGCGCTTTCAGCCCCTCGCTGCAAGCGGTGATGCCCGCCGGCTCGATCCTGATGTTCGACGTCAACGGGCTCGACCGAGTCGCGCCACGCGTGCTGGCGGCCGCCGCGAGCACCGGTATCGCCGCCAAGGTCGGGCCGCTGCTCAGCCGGTTGGGGGCGGCCCTGAGCTCTGAGGGCGTCAACGTCGCGGACGTCACCTCGATCTTCCACCACGAGGCCGCGGTGGGGATCGTCGCCGGCGCCGGCGCGCCGACTCTGATCGTCGTGGCCCGGACCCCGAATCAAGCCCAGACCCAAGCGGAGCTCGCCCAGCTCGAGCTGCCACTCGCGCAGCTGTTCCCGGCGCCGAGCGCCGGCCCCGGTCAGGCGCCCGAGTTCAACGATCGCCAGGTCGGCGGGGTCACAGCCCACCAGCTCTCGCTGACGACCGGTCTGCAGGTGGATTACGCGGTCTTCCACGGCCTGGTGGTGATCTCGACCAGCCTGCAGGGAATCGCCGCGGTGGCCGAGCACGCCCGTACGCTTGGCCAGGATCCGGGCTACACGGCGACGCTCGGCAACCGCCCGGATCGTGTCTCCTCGCTACTCTTTCTCGACTTCAGCCAGCTCCTGCGCCTCGCCGAGCGGACGGGCCTGACCAGCGGCGCGCGCTATCGCGCGCTGCAGCCGGATCTTGACGAGATTCGTGCGGTTGGCCTCACGTCGACGAGCGGGGAGGCCGATTCGACCGCGGAGCTAACCCTCCAGATCCTATGAGCGTGCTTACCGACAGCGAGTTTCTGTTTACGTCCGAGTCCGTGACCGAGGGCCATCCAGACAAGGTCGCCGATCAGATTTCGGATGGGGTGCTGGATGCCGTGCTGACGGACGATCCAGGCGGCCGGGTTGCATGTGAGACGTTGGTGAACACCGGCCTGGTGGTGGTCTCCGGCGAGATCACCACCGAGACCTACGTGGACATCCCGGGGGTGGCGCGAGACACGATTCGCAGGATCGGCTACACCAACGCCGAGTACGGATTCGACTACAACACCTGCGCGGTCATCAACGCGATCGACAAGCAGTCCCCTGACATCGCGCAAGGGGTCGATCGGGCGTGGGAGGCGCGCGTCGATCCAGGAGACGACGACGAGCTCGATCTGGTCGGGGCCGGAGACCAGGGGATGATGTTCGGCTACGCCACGCGGGAGACCGAGGAGCTGATGCCGCTCCCGATCTCGCTCGCGCATCGGCTCGCCAAGCGATTGGCGGATGTCCGCCGCGCCGAGATCGTCCCCTACCTGCGTCCCGATGGAAAGACGCAGGTGACGGTGCGCTACAAGGACGGGCGGCCCGTCGAGGTGGTGCGCATCCTGATCTCCTCACAGCATCGGGAGGGAGCCGAAGCGCTGATCAAGGAGGACCTGTGGGAGCACGTGGTCGAGCCGATGCTGCCGGAGGATTTGTTCGAGGCACAGTCACTGCGCAAGGGATTCCTGGTCAATCCGACCGGACGGTTCGTGATCGGCGGCCCGATGGGCGACTGCGGGTTGACCGGTCGCAAGATCATCGTCGACACGTACGGAGGGATGGCACGCCACGGGGGCGGCGCGTTCTCCGGCAAAGACCCATCGAAGGTTGATCGGTCCGCCGCCTATGCGGCCCGGTATGTGGCCAAGAACGTGGTCGCGGCGGGGCTCGCCGACCGGTGCGAGGTGCAGGTGGCGTA
Organism: Solirubrobacterales bacterium; assembly: GCA_019240015.1. Lineage (GTDB taxonomy): Bacteria > Actinomycetota > Thermoleophilia > Solirubrobacterales > Solirubrobacteraceae > Palsa-465. Next base: position 3,036 of record JAFAZB010000304.1, on the reverse strand, counting down.
CGCCATCGGGGTCGCGCATCCCGTCTCGGTGATGGTCGAGACGTTCGGGACCGAGCGGATCTCGCGTGGCAAGATCCTCGAGCTGATCGATCAGACCTTCGATCTGCGGCCCGGCGCGATCCGCCAGAACCTGAAGCTGCACCGGCCGATCTACCAGAAGACGGCCGCCTACGGTCACTTCGGGCGCGAGGACCACGACTTCACCTGGGAGCGCACCGACCAGGCGCAGGCGCTGCGCCGCGCCGCCGGACTGGACGAGCCGGCGGCCGTCGAAGCGTAGGTCGGCGGACGCGCGCTCGCCGCCGCGCTACACGCCCGCGCCCGGGTGGCGCTCCCCGCGGGATTGCAGGCCGCGCAGCGCGCGGTCCACCGTGCGCACCAGCTGATGGGGCTCGGCGATGCCGCGGAACGTGAAGTCGTACTCGGCACCGCCGGCCGTGTCGAAGTCGACCGTCCCGATCCGAAGTAGCCGGTCGAGCAGGCTCTGACGCGAGTTGACGTTCTGGACCCGCTCCAGGCGCGTCTCGTGCAGCTCCCTGGACAGGATCCCGGTGTCGATCGTGAGCCGCTGGTTCGTGACCGTGTAGGTGGTCTGGAGCCGCCGCACCTGCCCCGCGCCGAGCACGATAAGGAACACCACCAGCACGACCGCGATCACCCACCCCACGCTCACCGATCCGGACACAATCGCGCTCAGCAGCCCGGCGATCACCCCGGCCAGCACCCCGGCCAGCAGCCCCTTCAGGTAGAACCCGAGGATCGCCCGCCACGACGGGTGACCATGAAAGAAGATCTCCTCGCCCGGCTCGGGATCCACGGCTCTGAGCGTAACGTCGGCGCGGGCGAAGGCGCAGGCACGGCTGCTGGGCGCGGCTGCATCCTGGGGTCGCTCTAGGCTGGGTCATTCGATGGATCAGCAATCCTGGCCCCGCCGGCGCAAGCCGATCCGGCGCGCGTGATCGCGCGAGTGCAGCCGCTGACGCGCACACGCGCCGTGCGCGGCCCGTTCGACTACCGGCTTGGCGCCGAGCACGGCGAGGTGGGCATCGGGTCGGTGCTGCGGGTGCCGTTCGGTGGTCGCGCCACCCTCGGGGTGGTGGTGGCGCTCGCTGAGCGCTCCGAGCTGGCTCCTGACCGTCTGGCGGAGCCTCAGTCGGTGCTACCGGCGGAGCTCCCGCCGGACCTCGTCGCGCTTGCCGGCTGGATGGCCGGCGAGTACTGCTCGACTCCGGCTCGCGCGCTCAGGGTGGTGCTGTCCGCGGGTGCCGCGGACGTGGGCAGGCCGCGCCGGGCGTTGGTCGCGGAGCTGACCGAGGGCGGGCGCGACGCGCTGGCGGGCGGTGTTCGCCTAACCGCCAAGCAGCGGGCCGCGCTCACCCACCTGCTGCTTCATGGCGCCAGTGGCGCCTCGCAGCTGGGGCTCGACACGGCGCGCCGGCTTCAGGCCCGCGGATTGGTGACGCTCGAGCAGCGGATCCGGCCACGCAGGCCCCCGCGGCACGCCGTCGGCTCGGCGCCTGCCAGCGCGCCGCAGCTGACTGAGGAACAGCGACGAGCGCTCGAGTCCGTGCTCGCGGCACTCTGCGCTGAGGAGCAGCCGGCATCCCGAGACTTCCTGTTGCACGGCGTCACGGGCTCTGGCAAGACCGAGGTGTACCTCGGGGCGGTTGCGGCCACGCTGGCTCGGGGTCGCTCGGCGATCGTGCTGGTGCCCGAGATCGCGCTGACGCCGCAGAGCGTGGAGCGCTTCCGGGCCCGCCTCGGGGAGGTAGTGGCAGTGCTGCACTCGGGACTTCGCGCTGGTGAGCGCTACGACGAATGGCTGCGGATGCGGGCCGGAGAGGCGCGCGTGTGCGTAGGAGCCCGCTCGGCGGTGTTCGCGCCGCTGTCCGACCTCGGTCTGATCGTGATCGACGAGGAACACGAGGGCTCCTACAAGCACGAGGGCGACCCGCGCTACGACGCGCGTTCCGTCGCTGAGCACAGGGCGCGCCAGCACGGCGCGGTGCTGCTCGCCGGCAGCGCGACCCCGCGGGCCGAGAGCGTGAGCTCCAAGCGCCGGCTGGCGCTCACGAAGCGGATCGACGGCCGTGCGCTGCCGGCGGTGGAGGTGCTCGACATGCGCGGTCTGCACCATCCGCTACACCCGGAGACTCGCGTCGCGCTGGCGGACCTGCGCCGGGCCGAGGGCAAGGCGATCGCGCTCGTAAATCGCCGTGGGTGGTCGAACTTCCTCTCGTGCAAGTCATGCGGCCACGTGTGGTTGTGCCCCAACTGCGAAGTGGCGCTGGTGCTGCATCGGACGGGGAGCTTGCTTGCCTGCCACCACTGCGGGCACCGCGAGACCGTCCCGGGCCGCTGCCCGGCTTGCGCCTCGATCTCGGTCGCCCGGCACGGGGCTGGAACGGAGCGAGTCGAGCACGAGCTGATCGAGGCACTGGGGAGCCCGGCGTTCCCGATCTTTCGCCTCGACGCCGACTCGACGTCGCTGAGCGAACGCGCGCGCACGCTCCAGCGCTTCCAGGCAGCGCCCGGGGGAGTGCTGGTGGGCACGCAGATGGTCGCCAAGGGTCACGACTTTCAGGGCGTATCGCTCGGGATCGTGCTCGATGCCGACCAGACGCTCCGATTCCCCGACTTCCGCGCCGAGGAGCGGACCTTCGCGCTCGTCACCCAGCTGGCGGGGCGCACCGGGCGGGGAAGGGCGGGCGGCCGCGTACTGGTCCAGACGCTCAGCCCGGCCGCTCGCGCGATCGCATTCGCCGCGCAGCACGATGCCGACGGCTTCCTGGCCGACGAGCTGGTCCGGCGCGAGGCGCTCCGCTACCCGCCGTACGCGACCCTGATCCGAGTCGTGTGCGCCGCGCGGGAAGCGGATGCGGCGCGATCCGTGGCGAGCGCGTTGCGCGGGCTGATCTCGCCGCCGGATACGATCGTGCTGGGACCCGCGCCCCTGTTTCGACTCCGCGCCCGCGCCCGCAGCCAGCTGGTGATCAAGGCCAGCGACCGTTCAGCGGCGATCCGCGCCGTCGGCGA
>JAFAZB010000219.1 GCA_019240015.1 Solirubrobacterales bacterium | reverse complement strand
GGCGATGTGCGTCGCGCCGGCTACGGGCGCTCGGGGCGGTCGCGTTCCCCCCGAGGCCCAGGGCGGTCGCGCAGGGCGAGCTGCTCCAGGTCGAGCATCCGCACGATCTCGCCGCCGCGCTCGTAGGGCACGATCTCCGCGCGCAGCTCCCTGCGCAGCGCCTCGAGCCGCTGCACCTCGGCCTTGAGCTCGTTCGCACGCAGCTCGAGCGCGGTCACCTTGCGGGCCATCGACGCGAGCTGCTGCTCGAGCTCGAACACCCGCTCGACTCCCGCCAGGTTCATGCCCAGCTCGGCGGTCATCTCCTGGATGCGCCGCAGCCGCTCCACGTCCTGGTGGGAGTACAGACGGGTTCCCTTGGGCGAGCGCTTGGGCTCGATCAAGCCGCGCGCCTCGTACATGCGGAGCGTCTGCGGGTGCATGTCGGCCAGCTCGGCGGCCACCGAGATCATGAACACGCCGCGGTCCGAGGACACCTCGACCCTGGTCCGCGAGGTGCGTACCCGCCGTGCCATCACCGGCCCGCCTCGGCCCCGTCGCCGCCGCCCGCTTGCGCGAACAGCTTGGCGCGCGGATTGCCGTTCATCACCTCGGACAGCCTTTCGACCGCTTCGCTCTGCTCGCGCGAGAGCGAGGCGGGCACGTCGAGCACGAACCGGTAGTGGATGTCGCCGCGTCCCTTGCCGCCGAGCCGCGGCGGCCCTTCGCCGCGAATCCGCTGCACCGTGCCGTGCTTGGTGCCGGCGGGGACGCGCAGCCGCTTGGAGCCCTCGAGCGTCGGCACCTCGACGACCGCGCCGCGCAGCGCCTCGGGGATCGAGAGCGGCACCTCGATCTCCAGGTTCTCGCCCGCTCGCTTGAACACCGGCGAGTCGGCCACGTGCGTGATCACGAACAGGTCGCCCGCCTGGCCGCCCTGCGGTCCCGGCTCGCCCTTGCCGGCCAAGCGGATCCGGCTTCCCTCGCGCACCCCGGCGGGGATGTTGACCCGCAGCCGCCGCACGGTGCGCTGGGCGCCGCTGCCGCCGCAGGTCGGGCAGGGATCCTCGATGATCGTCCCGGAGCCGTGACAGTTCGAGCAGGGCTGGGAGATCGAGAAGATCCCCTGGCTCTGGGACTCGACGCCCCGGCCTTCGCACACCGGGCACACCTTGGGCGTGGTGCCCGGCTTGGCGCCGGTGCCGTGGCAGGTGGGGCACGGTTGCGAGGTCGGGACCGCGAGCGGCACCTGGGCGCCCTTGACCGCCTGGTCGAAGCTCAGCGAGACCTCGGTCTCCAGGTCACGTCCGCGAGCCGCTTGCGGGCGGCCGCCACGGACGCCGCCGGTGCTCCGCCCGCCGGACGCGCCGCCCGCGCCCCCGAACAGGTTCGAGAGGATGTCGCTGAACCCGCCGCCGAACGAGCTGGGGTCGAATCCTCCCGGCCCGCCGAACCCGAACGGGCCCGCGCCGCGGTCATACGCCTTGCGCTTCTCAGGGTCCGACAGCACGTCGTGCGCCTGCGAGAGCTCCTTGAAGCGCTCCTCGGCGCGCTTGTCGCCGGGGTTGCGGTCGGGGTGGTACTGGCGCGCCAGCTTGCGGTAGGCCTTCTTGATCTCGTCCTCGGACGCGTTCTTGCCGACCCCGAGGACCTTGTAGTAATCGGGCCGCTCAGGCATCCGCGATCACCCCGCCACCACGACTCGCGCGGGTCGCAGCACGCTGTCGCCGAACCGGTATCCGCGCTGGTAGACCTCGACGATCGTCCCAGGGGTGGCGCCGTCGGCGGGCTGCTGCGCGACCGCCTCGTGACGCTGGGGATCGAACGGCTCGCCCTGGGGCGAGAACGGCTCGATCCCAACCCGCTTCAGCGCTGCGATCACGTCCGCGTGCACCAGCTTGATGCCGGACACCAGGTTGGCGGCCCCGTTGTCCGGCGCGCCGGCATCCTCCGGGCCGGCCTGGGCGGCCGCCAGCGCCCGGTCGAGGTTGTCAACCGCCGGCAGCAGCTCGCGAGCGAGCTTTGCCACCCCCCGGTCCTGGGCGGCCGCCGCCTCGCGTGAGGCGCGCTTGCGGTAGTTCTCGAAGTCGGCCTTGGTCCGCTGCGCGAGCTCGAGGTACTCGTCGGCTTTCTCGGCCTTGGCCATCAGCTCGTCGAGATCGAGCTCCAGCTGACGCTCGTGCTCCTCGGGGCCGGCCGAGGGCTCCTCGACCTCCTCGGCCTCGGCCGAGGCCTCGACCTCCTCAGCCTCAGAGGCCTCGGCCTCCTCCTCCTCCTCGGCGGAGCCAAGCTCGCGTTCCTCCTCCGGCGACATCGCTTACTTGCCCTCGTCCACGACCTCGGCGTCGACGACGTCCTCGGCTCCGGCGCCGTTGGTCTCGGCTCCGGCGCCGTCGGTCGAGGACGTGCCGGCCTGCTCCTGGGCGCGCTGGTACATCGCTTCGGAGACCTTGTGGAAGGAGGCCTGGAGCGCCTCGGTCTTGGCGTTGATCTCAGCCGCGTCCTCGGAGGCGAGCACCTCGCGCACTTCCTTGATCGCGGCTTCGATCTCCTCCTTGGAGGAGGCGTCGACCGTCTC
>JAFAZB010000209.1 GCA_019240015.1 Solirubrobacterales bacterium | reverse complement strand
CTGCGGGAGCACGGCGCCACGCTGGTGATGCAGGGCTGAGACGGATCAGCCTGCGCGCAGCGCCCGTCGCAGCGCCCGCTGTGCGCTCTCCCCATGGCGCTGCTCGATCACGGTCCGCTTGCCCCGCCCCAGGTAGGCCTCGGTCGAGCCGTCGCCGCGCACGTCGAGCCCCGCGCGCACGCTCGGCAGCGCGCGCTGCGGACCGGACAGCTCGAGCCGGGCGATGACCTGCTGGATCGGCTCGAAGCGCTTCACCCTCAGGTCGACCGGAACGCGCGTCGCGCCGTGCGCCAGTTCCTTCGCCCGCGCCTCGAGCGCCACGAGCGCCTGGTCGAGTTGCTCGAAACGCTGCCGCTCGACGCGTGATCCCGCTCTGACCGTCACCCTCCACACGCGGCGATCATCGCAGGGCCGCCTGGGCCACGCCGGGCGCCGGCAGCTCTAGCTCGAGCTCGAGCTCGCGCCCCAGAAGGCGCTGGCGGTGGCGCTCGCCGAACACCCGCCCGGCCAGCCTTAGCGCGGGAGCATTGTCCGCCAACGTGAGCCAGCGGAACCGCCGGATGCCCCGTTCCGACGCGGCGACGGCCAGACGCTCGAGCAGCAGCGTCCCCAGTCCTCGCCGCTGGAAGGCGTCGGCGACTACGATCGCGCACTCGGCGCTGTCGCTCCCCCGGCCATCGCGCACGAACCTCCCGACCGCGACGATCCGCTCCGGCTGCTCCAGCGGCGTCGCCACGAGCGCGAAGTGGTCCGATCCGTTGATCTCGGTCAGATAACGGGCGTCCGCGAGGCTCAGCTCGGGCTTCGCCCCCAGGAAGCGCCGGTACTGGGTCTCAGCCGACAGACCCGCGTGGGTAGCCCGCAGCCGTCCCGCGTCGTCGGGCCGGATCTGCCGGATCAGGACCGAGGTCCCGTCGTGGGTGTGAACCAATTCCACGCATCCAACTTACGAGCTGTAAGTGTGGATGGGTGTGTCCTTGGTCACTCGGCGCGCGCGCCGCCGGCCGCGCCCGCGCGCGGCTAGCGCTTCTCGATCGGGACGTACTCCAGCCCGCGCTGACCGGTGTAGATCTGGCGAGGGCGGGCGATCTTCTGCTCGGAGTCGTCGATCATCTCGAGCCACTGCGCGATCCAGCCGGCGGTGCGGCCGATCGCGAACAGCACCGGGAACATCTCCACCGGCATCCCCAGCGCCTCGTAGATCAGCCCCGAGTAGAAGTCGACGTTCGGATAGAGCTTACGCTCGATGAAGTAGTCGTCCTCGAGCGCGATCTTCTCGAGCTCGGTCGCGATGTCGAGCAGCGGGTTCTTGCCGGTGACCTCGAACACCTCCTCGACCGCCTGCTTGATGATCTTGGCCCGCGGGTCGAAGTTCTTGTAGACGCGGTGACCGAAGCCCATCAGCTTCTCGTCGCCCCGCTTCACGCCTTCGATGAAGTCGGGGATGTTGTCCGTGGTCTCGATCCGCTGCAGCATTCGCAGCACGGCCTCGTTGGCGCCGCCGTGCAGCGGGCCGTAGAGCGCGGCGACGCCGGCGGCGACCGCCGAGTACGGATCGACCTGCGAGGAGCCGACGCTGCGGACCGCGCTGGTCGAGCAGTTCTGCTCGTGGTCGGCGTGGAGGATGAACAGCACGTCGAGCGCGTGCTCGAGGCGCGGATCGGGCTCGTACTTGAGCTCGGTCATCTTGTAGATCATCGACAGGAAGTTGCCGGGGTAGGACAAGTCGTTGTCGGGATACACGTACGGCTTGCCCTGGTTGTGGCGGAACGAGAACGCGGCCAGCGTGGGCATCTTGGCGATCAGGCGGATGATCTGGATGTAGCGGACTTCCTCGTCCTTGATCGCGGTCGCCTCGGGATAGAAGGTGGACAGCGCGCCAACCGACGCCAGCAGCATGCCCATTGGGTGGGCGTCGTAGCGGAAGCCCTGCATGAACTCCTTGATGTTCTCGTGCACGAAGGTGTGGATCGTGATCTCGTGCGTCCACTCGTCGAGCTGCTTGCGGTCCGGCAGCTCGCCGTGGACCAGCAGGTAGGCGACCTCGAGGAAGCTGGACTGCTCGGCCAGCTGCTCGATCGGATAGCCGCGGTACTCGAGCACCCCCTGCTCGCCATCGATGAACGTGATCTCCGAGCGACACGAAGCGGTCGCCATGTACGCCGGGTCGTAGGTCATCAGCCCGAAGTCGTCTTCGTGCGTCTTGATCTTCCGCAGCTCGGTCGCGCGGATCGTCCCGTCCTCGATCGGAACCTCGTAGTGCTTGCCCGTGCGGTTGTCGGTTACGGTCAGCGTGTCGCTGGACGATTGTGCGCCGGCGCCGTCCGCTTCCTGCTGAGTCTCGGTGGTCATCGCACTCCTCTTGCGCGGTTGCCGGTTGGTCCAAGACTCTAGTACCCGCGCAGCG
>JAFAZB010000031.1 GCA_019240015.1 Solirubrobacterales bacterium | reverse complement strand
CCGGCGCCTCCTTCGTGTACTTCGCGCCAAAGCCGATGCCACGGAGCCTGGAGCTGTCGTTAGACACGATCATGGCTCTCTCCGCTGCCGACAACGCGCTCGGCCGGCTCGCAAGCGCAGGCAAGTATCTGAAGGACCCTGCTCTCTTCGTTCGACCGTATATGACACGAGAGGCAGTGGCGAGTTCTCGAATTGAGGGAACCGAGGCATCCCTCTCGGACGTACTCCAAGCGGAGGCAGTGGGCGAGCCGCGAGACGACAACGACATTCGTGAGGTGCAGAACTACGTCGCCGCGTTCGACCATGGACTGCAGCGTCTCTCGGAGCTACCGGTCTCCCAGCGATTCATGTCGGAGTTGCACGAGATCCTCATGCGGGGAGTCCGTGGTCGCGATAAGCGCCCGGGGGAGCTACGGGATATCCCTGTCTACGTAGGTTCCCCGACCGATTCAGCCGAGACTGCTCTGTTTGTTCCGCCGCTCTCTCCTGCACTTCCCGGCCTGTTGGACGATTGGGAGCGCTTCGCGAATGAGCCCCCGAAGCTGCCGATCCTCATCCAGTGCGCGCTACTGCACTACCAGTTCGAGACGATCCACCCATATATGGACGGCAACGGCCGCTTAGGACGTCTCATGATCGTCCTGTATCTCCGCGAGCGCGGGCTCTTGCCTGCGCCGTTGCTTTATGTCAGCGCCTATCTCGAGGAGAACCGGCGCGAGTACTACGATCGTCTTCAGGCCGTACGTGAGCGCGGGGAGGTCAACGAATGGATTCAGTTCTTCCTCACCGCAGTGACGGCTCAGTCCCAAGACGCAGTTGAAGGGGCCGAGTCGCTGTTTGAGTTGCACGAGTCGTACCGAGCGCAGCTCGCGGGGAGCCGCAGCCGCGCTAGAGAGGTGGTCGACATGCTCTTCGAGAATCCCTTCGTGACCGCGCGCCTCGTCAGCGAACGGCTCTCGGTAACAACACAGGGAGCCTTGAATCTCATCCGGGTTCTCGAGGGGAAGCAGTGGCTCTCTGAGATCGGCACACTTGGCCGGGGCGGGCGCGTCTATTGGTTCGCTCCGGAGATCTTCGGCATCTTGGAGCGACCGCGCCGCGTGGGGCGGCCAGCCGGTGAGAGGCAGTTGACGCTTGGAGCTGCTTAAGCGATCCGAGGCCATGCGACTGTGGTCAAGACGAGCCGTCCGAACTCTGGCGGGCGGGCGAAACGATGGCTAAACGTTTCGGCGGCTCGCAGGCCGTCGCCCCAACGCTCAGGGATGACCGTTGATCCGTCGCCCATGGCTGCAACAGTCGTTGACCGTTTGCGCCGACGCGTCAACAACTCCGCCGTTTTTGTTGAGACTACGCGATTAGGGCGCTCCAGGGCCGAGTTGGCGGCAGATTGCCCGGGCCGTGCCGGGAGGAATCTCCGATGACGCGGCACCGGGGCACGGCGCTCGACCCCTGGATTCGACCAGATTGTATGACGGGCGCCCTCACGAAGCCGCACGCAGCCGTTCTGGCGCAGGTGCGCCTCGAGCTGCCGGCGCTTCAAGCGGCGAGGTCGATTGTGATCGGCTCGACGTGGCCGCCGCCAATAGGCGGCTCGCGGCCTTCGTCGCGATAGGAGGCGATCATCTCCTGGGCTGCATCGAGCAGCATCGCGCGCGCGTCTTCGATCGTCCTGCCGCACGTAACGACCGCCGGCCACTCGGCGAGCTGCGCCATGACCCAGCCGTTCTCGTCGGGTGCGAACACCGCGGTCAACGTCACCGGCTCTGCCATGCGAGAAGTATGACCGGCCGTAGCGGCATCGATGCTCGGAGAGGCAACCGTGTCCCTGGGAAAGCGGACACTGATGTGAGCGCCCTGCGTCATGAGGGCAGACGAACACACCGTGCGCCATCACGAGCTTCACGAGTTACGTCCACCTAAGGCCTATCGATTGACAGGCTTCACTTCAATAGATACGTCTAACTTGAATGGCTGTCGATCTGGAGCTGGCTCCGAAGATCAAGCGCGCGCCTCACGATCCGTGTTGCGAGCCCGTCGTGTACCCGGACGTGGAAAAGGAGCAAGCGGTCCGAATGGCTGCGGTGGCGAAGGCACTAGGTGACGCGGTACGTCTACAGCTGGTCGATGTGCTGCGCAAACACGCGGGGAAGGTTTGCGTCTGCGAGTTGGTGCCTTTGTTCGAACTTTCCCAGCCCACCGTCTCCCATCACCTGAAGGTACTGCGCGAGGCGGGCCTCGTAGGCTCCGAACGGGTCGGGCTATGGGCCTATTACTTCGTAATCCCCGACGGCCTAGAGGAACTATCCGCATGGCTGGGCTGAGCAGTGACCGCTGCGCCCCGGAAACGGAGGCGACCTGTTGCGAGCCAGAAGCCAAAGCAGATTGCGGCGGCGAGGGCTCCGGCTGCGGCCGCGCTGCGCTCGAAGACAGGAAGCCGGAGACCATTCGGGAAGCCGTTCGCCAGCGCTACGTGGCTCCCGCGCAAGCCGTTAACCGAAGTCGAATACCGGGCTGCCCTCGCCCAAGCAGGATTCGACGAAGTCGAGATTCACGAGACGCACCGCGTCCACGAGCACGCCGGCGCAGCCATCATCCGTGCCCACAAAGCGGCGGCGTGAACGCCGTCTCTTGGCCTGTCCGGGGCGGACTCGGAGGGCCGGGTTCCGGGTTGAGGCGGCACGCCAAGGTTGAAGGTTCGAGTCCTTCCCGGCCCATTCGGAAGCGCTAGGCGGCCGCGTTGTCGTCGTCGCCGCGAAGCTTTCCTCTTGGTCGGATGCGACGGTAGAGCCAGAGGAACAAGGGGAATTCCACCCACTGCAGCGCCGCCCACGTAAACGCTTTGCGGCGAGGGATGCCGCGGGCACGAGCGTCGCGAAGCACCCAGCCGGTGGCGAACGCCGCGGCTGAAACCAGGAAGACGACGACGATCGTGCCGATCGCCGAGCTGCTCATCGCGACGCTCTCCGTCCTAGTCCGAAGCAGGCGGCTGATCCGATTGCGTTCTCCATCCCGACGTGTCAGGCTGGCCGAGGCTCGCGTCGGCGCCCCGCCCGAGTTCCCACTCGGGCAGAGCGCGAGGGCCGGCCGATGCGAGCCATGTCCGCGACCTCGGCCGCGATGTCCTCGAGGACCGAGGTTTGCAACGAGTAGATGATGTTGCCGCCGCGGCGCTCAGAGCTGACCAGGCCCGCCGCTTCCAGCACCTTTAGATGGCGTGACACCGATGGCCACGAGATCTCGAAATGCGCCGCGAGCCCCCCGGCAGGCATCTCGCCTTCCCGCAGCAACCGCAGGATCCCGCGCCGGGTCGGATCGCCCAAGGCTCGGTACGCATTCGCGACGGACATCTCACTTCGTAATTTAGCACATGTGCTAAATAGGCAACTGAGACGTCTCTCAACTACCTCTGCGCCGGCGAGATCGCCCGAACGAATGCCCGGGCCGCTCGAGGGTTGCGAAACAAGTAAACGCGCGCCGCGGGCGCGTGCGTTGCGATCGCCTCCATCAGGATCGGCACGCTTCGCCGACGGTATGCGATCACCCAGCGCCAATAGTCAGCGGCTTCCCGCGAGCGTCTGACCGACCGCCAAGCGCAGCGAAGCAGAGAGAAGTTGAGGACGATGACGGTGTCCGCAAGCGCGAGGCGAGGTTCGAGCACGTCATGCGGCCCCAGATCTCCGTCGATGATCCACTGCTCACGCCGAATTAGATCGTGTTGGATGGCGGCCCATTGGTCGCGTGGGGTCGCTTCACCTCCCCGCTGCCAGAACAAGCGGTCGAGCTCGATCACTGGCAGCCCAGTCAGCGAGCCGAGGCGGTACGCGAGCGTTGACTTGCCTGCACCACCTCGGCCGAGAATGAGGACGCGCTGCACCCTCGCGATGCTGTCAAGTGCTGTTGGTGTCAGTGGGCAAGCCGTGCCGCTCGCGGACTGCCCGCCGTCGGTCTTAGGATGCGAGAACCATGCCGCTGCTCTCCCTCCACGGCCCCTTGCGACAGCTCGCCGGCGGCAATGCCCAGCTCGAGCTCGACGCGCTGACCGTGGGGGAGCTGCTGCGCGAGCTCGAGCGCGCACACCCTCAGACCGGCGGCTGGATCCTCGACGAGCGGGGCCTGATCCGCCGCCACATCAACGTGTTCGTCAACGGCGAGCGAGGCAGCGAGCAGACCCCGGTCGAGTTGACCGACCGAGTCGAGGTGCTGCCCGCGATTACTGGAGGCTGAGATGACCGAACTGCTGGTGTCGACGAAGAAGGGGCTATTCGTGTTCGAGGGCGAGCCCGGCTCGAGCTTTGAGCTTGTGGCGCGCGCGTTTGAGGGCGAGCCGGTCGAGTACGCGCTGCGCGACCGACGCTCGGGCCGCTTGCTGGCGGCCACGACGTCGCCGTTCTACGGGCCGAAGATCTTCTCGACCGACGACCCGGCGGGCGAGTGGGAGCAGGCGGGCGGGGTCGCGTTGCCCGAAGGTGGCGAGCAGGCGCTCAACCGGATCTGGGTGATCGCGCCCGGCGAGGCAGACGGCGCGCTGTACGCCGGCGGCGATCCCGGGACGCTGTTTCAGAGCACCGATGGCGGGGCCAGTTGGGAGCTGAACGCCGGCCTCTGGGAGCACCCGACGCGGGCGCACTGGCAGCCCGGCGGCGGCGGCTTGTGCGTGCACTCGATCGTGCCCTGGCCAGGCGACGCCGAGCGGCTGTCGGTGGCGGTCTCGGCGGCGGGCGTCTGGCACACCGACGACGGCGGCAGTAGCTGGGAGCGGGGCAACGATGGCCTGACGCCGCGCTACCTGCCCGACGAGGTGCTCGAGCAGCTGGACCTGCCCGAGCCGCCGCCGGAGGCCTATCCGGCCCTGTGCGTGCACCACATGGAGCGCGCGCCGGCCCAGCCCGAGCGGATGTTCATCCAGTTCCACGGAGGCGTCTACCGCTCGGACGACGCTGGCCAGAGCTGGACGGAGATCGGCGCCGGCCTGCCCTCGGACTTCGGCTTTCCGCTGATGGTTGACCCTGCCGACCCTGACAGCGCTTATGTGATCCCGCTCGTCGCCGACATGGACCGCGTCACGCCCGACGGTCGCGTGCGCTTGTACGAGACGCGCGACGCGGGCGAGAGCTGGTCGCCGCGCGGCGACGGGCTGCCACAAGAGCAGGCCTACCTGACCGTGCTGCGCCAAGCGTTCCAGCGCCACGGCGAAGGGCCGACGATGGAGCTCTACTTCGGCTCGACCACCGGCCAGCTGTTCGGCTCCGGCGACGCGGGCGCGACCTGGTCGGACGTGGCCGCGACGCTACCGCCCGTCTATTCCGTCTCCGCGAGCTGACTCGGATCGACTCCTGCGACGCCGATCAGAGTGCCCTCGGGATCCTTGAAATGGCCGACCACGAGTCCATTGGGTGATCTGGCCGGCCCCATCACCCGAGTTCCGCCCAGCCGCTCAGCTCGCTGAAGCGCGCCTTCCACGTCCTGAACGCCGACATAGAAGACCGCGT
>JAFAZB010000455.1 GCA_019240015.1 Solirubrobacterales bacterium | reverse complement strand
TCGCATCTCGGTCGGACGGCGCCCGCTACCCTTGGAATTTCCCTAACCGGAGGTCTCAGGCATGTTCCGCAATCCCACCGTCGATCTCCTTGTGGTGCTCCTGATCGTGCTGCTGATCTTCGGTCCAAAGCGCCTCCCGACGCTGGGCCGCCAGCTCGGCCATGGGCTGCGCGAGTTCAAGGAATCGATCACCGGCGAGTCGAAGGGCGAGGGCGACACAGAGCGCTCCGGGCTGCCCCCCGCCCCGACGGTGAGCGAGCCCGCGGTGGGGGCCACAGCCGGCGCAGCGCCGCAGCCCGAGCCGGCGCAGCAGCGTTCCGTCGAAGCCCCGGCCGGCCGCGAGTCTCCCGAGCTCGGCTCCGAGCAGCGTTCCTAGCGGCAGCGGCGGTTCCGGATGCCGAAGGTGCTGCGGCCCATCGGGCACGAGGAACGGCTGAGCATCGTCGATCACCTCGACGAGCTGCGCACACGGCTGATCGTCTGCCTGGCGGCCCTGGTGGTCGCCTTCGGTGTGTGCTTCTGGCAGAACCATCCACTGTTGGATGTGCTCAACCGCGCACTGCCCTCGACGCCGAGCACGAGCGCCAACCACCTCTCGGGGCTCACCAGCGATTCGGTCAAGGCCGCGCGGGGGCTAGCCGCAGCCGCGGCCGCGCTTGACGCGCTGTCGCGCTCCCAGCACCAGTCTGCGGCCGACCGTCAGCTGTTCGCGGCGGCCGCGCGCGGCGACCTCGAGGCTTCAAGAGCGCTGCCGCAATCGACGCCGAAGCGTCTGCCGATCACGATCGGCATCGGCGAACCGTTCACGACCACGCTCACCGTGGCGGCCTACTTCGCGTTGCTGTTCGCGCTGCCGGTGCTGATCTACGAGGGCTATGCGTTCGTGATTCCCGCGCTGAATCCGCAGGAGCGCCGAGTCGCGCTGCCGGTGATGGCCGCCGCGCCGGTGCTGTTCATCGTCGGCGTGGTGTTCGCCTACGGGATCGTGCTCCCTCCCGCCGTGCATTTCCTCCAGGGATACAACAGCCAGAACTTCGACATCCTCGTGCAGGCGAAGACCTATTACACGTTTGAGATCCTGACGATGCTCGGGATCGGACTCGCTTTCCAGCTGCCACTCGGGCTGCTCGCGCTGCAGCGGATGGGGACGATCAACTCGCGCACGCTGACCCGGAACTGGCGCTACGCGACCGTGATCATCGCGATCATCGCGGCCGCGATGCCCGGCGCCGATCCGGTCACCACCGGCCTCGAGATGCTCCCGCTCGTGCTGCTCTACCTGGCGAGTATCGTGCTGCTCAAGATCGCCGATCGGCGAGCGGCGGCGCGTGCCGCCGCCGAGCTCGCGGAGATCGACGACGGACTCGACTCGACCGCCTGAGATGCTCTTCGACCTTCGCAGCCGTGGCCGTCGCCGCACCGTGCAGGGCGTCTATCTCGGGCTCGCATTGCTGATGGGCGGCGGACTGGTGCTGTTCGGAGTGGGCGCCGGCAACGGCTTCGGCGGGATCCTGAACGCGTTCACCGGCAGCGGCTCGAGCAGCGCCCAGAAGCAGGTCGTCAGCCAGGCGGAGAAGGCCGCGCTCCAACAGACCAGGCTGAGCCCGAGCGATCCGTCCGGATGGGCGGCGCTGCTCCAGGCGCGCTGGACATCCGCGGGCCAGGGGAACGACTACAACGCGAACACCGGCACGTTCACAGCCGCGGGTAGGCAGGAGCTGGCCGGGGCCACCCAAGCCTGGCAGCGATACCTGCAACTGACCAAGAGCCCGGATCCCAACCTGGCCGTGCTAGCGGCGCGCGCGTACGCCGCGCTCGGCAACTACTCGGGCGAGGCAGGCGCTTGGGAGATCGAGGCCGCGGCCAACCCGAGCGAACCCAAGGGCTACGAGTGCCTCGCCGCCTCCGCCTACGCTGCGAACCAGACCCGCAAGGCGGATCTGGCCGCGGCCAAGGCGCTCAGCCTGGTGCCGACGGCCGACCGGCCAACGCTCCAGCAACAGCTCCAGCAGGCCAAGACCAATCCGCAAGTCGCGCAGTCCTGCTGAGCGCCGCTAGCGATCCAAGCGCCGGACGCCGGGAAACCACGCGCGGTGGACAATCGGCAGATCGCTGACCGACTCGATGCGCTGGCGTCGTTGCTTGAGCTGGCCGATGCCAATCCGTACACGACGCGCGCCTATCGCCGCGCCGCCGAGACGATCCGCGGCGCCGAGCTGCCGATCGCCAAGCTGGTGAAGTCGGGGCGGGTGCGTGAGCTGCGGGGCATCGGTCCCGGAATCGAGGCGCGGCTGCGCGAGCTAGTCGAGACCGGTGAGATAGCCGAGCTCGCGGAGCTCGAGCGCGAGCTGGCCCCCGACCTCGTCGGCCTGGGCCGTTACCTTGGCCTCCGCGCGAAGCGCTCGATCGAGCTCGCCCGCGCGCTCGGGATCCGTACCGCCGGCGAGTTTCGCCAGGCGGCGGCCGAGGGACGTTTGCGCAGTGCTCCGGGGATTGGACCGAAGACCGAGGCGCGATTGCTCGAGGCCCTTGCACGGGAGCCTGAGCCGCGACCCCGGCGGGCGCTCCTGCTGAACCGCGCGCGGGAGCTCGTCGGCGCGATCGCGGCCGCGTTAGATGGGCAGGCGGCGGGCGATGCGCGACGCTGGCGCGACGCTTGCGAGCACCTCGCGGTCGTCGCGGCGAGCGCGGATCCCCGCTCCGTGCTGGCGCGGTTCGCGGCGCTGCCCCAGATCGTCGCGGTGATCGAGCAGGGCGACCGCCGTGCGGTCGGCGTGACGGTCGAGGGCGTGCCGGTCGAGCTCCTCGCGCCCGAGCCTGAGCGGCTCGGCACCGCCCTGCTGCGCGCGACGGGCTCACCGGCATATGTCGCGGCGCTGGAGCCATTGCCGGACGCGCCCGACGAGCAAGCGCTCTACCGGGCGCTCGAGCTTGCGTGGTCCCCGCCCGAGTTGCGCGAAGCGCCGTTCCGCGGCACCCCACCGCCGCTGCTCGAGCCCGAGCAGATCCGTGGCGACCTGCACTGCCACACGACCTGGTCGGACGGGCGGGCGAGCGTCGAGGAGATGGGCCGCGCCGCTCGGGACCGTGGCTACGACTACCTCGCGATCTGCGACCACACGCCCGCCGTGGGCGCCGTGCGCGGGCTGACCCCGGACGATGTTCGCCGCCAGGCGGAGGAGATCGCCGCCGCCAACGCCGAGCTGGCGCCGTTCCGCGTCTTGCGCGGGATCGAGTGCGACATCCATCCCGACGGCCGGCTCGATCTTCCCGACCGCGTGCTGGCAGAGCTCGACTGGGTCCAGGCGAGCGTCCACGGGGGGCAGCGGATGCCGCGCCAGGAGCTGACCAAGCGGGTCGAGGAGGCGCTTCGCAACCCCTACGTGCGCTGCCTCAGCCACCCCAAGGGCCGCTACATCAACCGCCGGGCCGAGAACGCGCTCGACCTCGAGCGTGTGTTCGAGGTCGCGCTCGAGGAGGGCATCGCGCTCGAAGTCAACGGTCTCCCCGACCGACTCGATCTCAGCGGCGAGCACGTCCGCGACGCGCTGCGGGCCGGCGTGCAAATCGTCTGCTCGACCGACGCCCATTCGGTGCGC
>JAFAZB010000380.1 GCA_019240015.1 Solirubrobacterales bacterium | reverse complement strand
CCTCCCCGCTCGGCAACAGACCGGCGTGGTGGCACTCGCGGTCGTGCTGGCCGCCTTGGTCAGCTACGTGCCGCTGCACCATTGGGACCGGATCGGACCGTCGGTGTCGCGTCACCCGGCCTACCTGGCATCGGAGGTGCTGCTGGCGACGCTCATCCTGGCGGCGGCCGGCGCGCGGAGCTCGTTCTTCTATTTCACGCTGGGAACCGCGGCGTTGGCGGGGATCGTCTACGGACGCCGCGGCGCGCTGCCGTTCGCGGCGCTGCTGATCGCTTCGTACGAGCTCGTGGCGCTGTACGGCCTGCCCAGCTTCCACCCGCGCCTGGATGCCCAGACCGTGGCCTTCATGCCGCTGCTCTACCCGGCGGCGCTGATCGCCGGTGTCGCCGCGCGCGAGCTGGTCGAGCGCGGCATCCAGATGGAGGCGCTGCTACGCGCGCGCACCGAGGACCTGGCCTCCGAACGCGAGCGCGTGCGCGTGGCGCGCGAGCTGCACGATTCGCTGGCCAAGACCGTCGAAGGACTCGCCATGAGCGCTGCGATGCTGCCGGCGCGCTGCGAGCGCGACCCGGTGGTTGCGGCGCGAGTGGCTCGCGAGCTGGCCGACGACGCCCGCCAGGCTGCCGTGGAAGCGCGTGCGCTGATGTCCGGGCTGCGCGCTCCCGCCGCGGAGCTGCCGCTCGCGGAGGCGGTCCGCCGCCGCGCCCAGAGCTTCGGCGAGCGCTCCGGTATCGCCGTCCGGGTGGATTGCGGGGCGGCTGAGGGCGTCAGGACGGCTTCGCCGAAGATCACCCACGAATTCCTGCGAGTCCTGAGTGAGGCGCTGGTCAACGCTCAGCGCCACGGCGGCGCCAGCGACGTGTCGGTGTCGCTCGACGATCACGATGGCGTGCTGTCACTTTCGGTCTGCGACAACGGCTCGGGGCTGCCGGGTCCCGTCGACATCGACGCGCTCAAGGCTGCCGGCCACTTCGGTCTGGCGGGGATGCAGGAGCGGGCCCGGACGATCGGGGGGGAGCTCAGCATCGAGCAGCCGGCGGATGGTGGCACCCGGATCTCGATCCGGCTGCGCTCCGAGCCCAAGTCGGGCCCGGTGGCGATAGCTGCGGAGGTCGACGCCGATCGTTTCCGCATGCTCCGTCCGAGCCTGCTCCGGCGCCGCTCGGGGAGGGAGAGGGCGAGCGCGTGATCCGGGTCTTGATCGTCGATGACAACCCGGTGATCCGCCGCGGGATTGCCGCGCTGCTCGGTGAGGCGGAGGACATCCGGCTGGCGGGGGAGGCCGGCGACGGCCAGGAGGCGGTGCGCCTGGCCTCCGAGCTGCATCCTGATGTGGTTCTGCTCGACGTCCGGATGCCGGTGATGGACGGGATTGCGGCGGCCGGACCGCTCTCGGAGAAAGCCCGGGTGATGATGCTCACCTACACCGACGAGGAGGAGCAGGTGGTCGCGGCGATCCGGGCCGGGGCGTCCGGCTATCTCGTCCACGGGCAGTTCGACGCCGACGAGCTCGTCGCGCGCATCCGCCAGCTGGCCGCCGGCGAAACCGTCCTCTCACCGGCCGTGGTCGGCACGGTGTTCGAGGCGCTGCGAAGGACGCCCGGCGACCCTGAAGACCCATTCGGTCCGGCCTCGCTGACCGCCCGGGAGCGCGAGATCATGAACCTGATTTCCCAGGGCCTCACGAACGGGCAGATCGCCGAGCGCTTCGTGCTGAGCGAGAAGACGGTCAAGAACCACGTGAACCGCATCTACGGCAAGCTCGGCGCCGCCAACCGCGCGCAGGCGACAGCCCTCTGGCTGGGGACCGCACCGCGCCACCGTCCGTAGGGACCCCGCACGGCTGAAAGGCCCGGTTTTGCGGGCACTCTCGGCCCGCCCGAACCAGGGGGGCCCAGCTCCGTTTGGGCCCCCGGGGCCCGCCCAAATGAGCCCGCGGCCTCTGGTGGATCCACCTGCTCATACCTACTCTGCCGGATACGACATCGCCCGCACGCACCAAGGAGCCCCACATGTCAGATCTCATTCTCAGTCTCGCCACTCGCGCCCGGATCGCGCGCCACTCCTTCACCCGGACCGCTGTCGAGACGTTCGTGTCGTCCGCGCAAAAGGCCCACCGGCGCTTCGCCCGCGAGCAGACCGGCCAGGACATGGTCGAGTATGCGGGCGTGCTGCTCGTCGTCGGGATCATCATCGCCGCCGTCGTGGCCAGCCCGGTCGGCGCCATGGTCAGCGACGCGGTCTCCAGCCTGGTCAACGACATCACGACCGGCAGCTGCCCCAAGGGCGGCAAGTGCTGAGCAGTAGCACGTAATGCCGCGGTCGGGCGAACAACCAGCTTCTGCAGTCCTCGGCCCCGCCCTCTCCGGGCGGGGCCGAGGCGTTGGAGGAGCAACGACACCCGTGCCGCTTCGCGCACTGCTCGACGAACCCCGGCTCGGTCCTGGTCGGAGGCTCGCGCTGCCGCGCGGCGCGGACGCGTTGTTGCTCGTCGTTGTTTTCGCGTTCGCCGGGGTGCTGCTCGACATCCTGCCGAGCTCGCTCAACGACGACAGCTGGCTCGACCTGACCGCGGGGCGCCTCGTCTGGCAAACCGGGATCCCTCATCACGACACCCTGATCGCGTGGGCCCACGGAGGTCGTTGGGTCAACCAGCAGTGGCTCTCGCAACTGTTCACGTATCTGCTCGACCGCGTCGACGGGCTCGGGCTGGTCGGCGTGGTGGACGTGGCGATGATGACGCTCGGAGTCGGCATCGCAATCGGCGCCGCCCGCCGCCTTGGTGCCCGCCCGCTCAGCGTGATCCTCCTCCTTCCACTGTGCCTGATCGCCGTCCTGGCGGGCCGCGAGGTTCGCGCCCAGGCGTACGCTCTGCCGCTACTGGCGAGCACCATCCTGCTGCTCGCGTTGGACAGCCGCCGCCCCTCGCGCCGGGTGTACTGGTGCGTGCCGATCTTGATCCTGTGGGCCAACGTCCACGGGACGGCGATCCTTGGGGCCGCGCTGGTGGAGCTGCGAGTGCTGACGCTGCTGTGGGAGCGCCGGCGCTCGCTGCCGAGCGATTGGACGGCGTGCCGGCGGCCGCTCCTGCTGGGTCTGGCCGCCCCGCTGTGCCTGCTGCTCACTCCGTACGGCTCGCAGATGATCGTCTACTACCACGAGACCGCAGGGAGCGCCGCGCTACGTCATCTGGTCACCGAGTGGCAGCCGATAACGGCCCTGCCGGTGCTCGCCGTTCCCTTCTTCGTCCTGGCGGCGATCCTGGTGTGGTCGTTCGGTCGTGCACCGTCACGGACCACCCCCTGGGAGAAGCTGGCGACGTTGCTGCTGGCCGCCATCACCATCGGCGTGCTCCGCAACGCGATCCTGTTCGGGCTGTGCGCGCTCGTGGTCGCTCCGGTTTCGATCGACGAGGTCGTTGGCAGATGGCACAGGCGTAGCGCGCCCGAGCGCAATCGGCTGAACGCGGTCATCGTCGCCGCAGCGCTGATCGCGGTGCTCGCGGGGACCGCGGTCACGTTCTCGCGGCCCGAGGCGCAGCTGGAGGTTGGCTACCAGCGGACGCGGATCCTCCAGGTCGTCCGCACCGAGACGGCTCACGATCCCAGCCTGCAGGTGTTCGCCGACGTCCGGTTCGCTGACTGGCTGCTCTGGTATGACCCCGCGCTCGCCGGGCGGGTCGCGTATGACACGCGGTTCGAGCTGCTCTCCCCGCCGCAGATGAACAGCCTGGTGGCGATGTTCTCGGCGATCGGACCCGACTGGAATCAGGCCGCCCGCGGCGACCGGCTGCTGGTGCTCGATCGGGCTGACAGCCCCGAGACCGTACGAGCATTCCTGGCCGAGCCCGGCCGCCGGATCCTTTACGACGACGGCACCCGACTCGTCATCCTGCGCGCGCCCCGCGTGGCCTAGTGGTCGCCGCCGTGCCGGCTCAGGCGAGTGCCCGCGTCAACCGCCGCTTGAGGCGAGCGCGGGCGGGCTTTGATCGATGGGGATCTGGGTCGAACCGCCGCCCGCGAGGAGGACGGTGACCTTGGTGCTCGTCGCCGGGGGGGCGGAGAAATATGCCCACACCGCGTAGCTCTGCCCGTTGCTCCAGCTGAGCTGGGGGAGGGCCGCCGTCACGGGTTGGTCATCCGGCAGCGCCGCCGGGATGTACTCGGATCCCGACGCAGGGTCAGCCAGGTACAGGGTTCGCATCGTGTAGGAGTTGACCCAGCTCAGGAGGTTGAACTGGTGAGGGGTTTCCGGCGGCACGGTTTCCGACCCGGCGAAGTCGTTGCCGTCGCAGTCGGGGTTGGTGGTAGTCGAGGCGGCTGCCGGCGGATTGCCTGCGCCCATGCAGGTGACGATGGCCCTGACCACGAGCAGGTTCCCATCGCGGTACGCCAGCTCTGGGCGGACCGTGTAATTGTGAATCGACCCGTCCCCCTGGACGGCCCCGTAGGTGATCGTCGGGCTCGTGGCGGCGGCTACCGGTGCGCTGGTGCTCTCAGGTGGCGCCGCGGGCGGCGCGGGAGCCTTGGCCTGGAAGGCGATCGTAACGCGACGGTTGAGC